>DATKFT010000194.1:0-1707 GCA_035544335.1 Pseudorhodoferax sp. | reverse complement strand
AGGTGTGGCGCGCATGGTGCAGCACGGGCGCCGGCATGCCCGCCAGCCGCGCGACCTGGATGCCGTAGCTGCGGCTCGCGGGCCCGGCCTGGATCTCGTGCAGGAACACGATGTCGCCACCCGATTCGGCCGCGCTGACGTGCACGTTCTGCGCCGCATGGTGCTTGGCCGGGAACTCGGTGAGTTCGAAGTAGTGCGTGGCGAACAGCGTGAAGGCCTGGGTGCGGTCGTGCAGCTGGGCTGCGATGCCGCTGGCCAGCGCCAGGCCGTCGAAGGTCGAGGTGCCGCGGCCGATCTCGTCCATGAGCACGAGGCTGTGGCGGCTCGCGCCGTGCAGGATCTGCGCGGCCTCGGTCATCTCGACCATGAAGGTCGATTGCGCATTGGCCAGGTCGTCGGCCGCGCCGATGCGCGTGTGGATCGCGTCGATGGGGCCGAGCCGGCAGCTGCTCGCCGGCACATGGCTGCCGATGCTGGCCATCAGCACGATCAGCGCCACCTGGCGCATGTAGGTCGACTTGCCGCCCATGTTGGGGCCGGTGATGACCTGCATGCGCTGCTTGACGTGCAGCCGCGTGTCGTTGGCGATGAAGGCGGCCTGCGAGGTCTCGGCGAGCCGGGCTTCCACCACCGGGTGGCGGCCGCGTTCGATCTCGATGCAGGGCTCCTTGACGAACAGCGGCGCGCACCAGTTGAGCGTCTCTGCGCGCTCGGCGAAGCTGCTCAGAACGTCGAGCGCGGCCATGGCCTGGGCCAGGCGCGACAGCGCGGGCACGAAGGCCTGCAGCTGGCCCAGCAGCCGGTCGTAGAGCCACTTCTCGCGCGCGAGTGCGCGCTCCTGGGCCGACAGCGCCTTGTCCTCGAAGGCCTTGAGCTCGGGCGTGATGAAGCGCTCGGCGTTCTTGAGCGTCTGGCGCCGGCGGTAGTCGGCCGGCACCTTGTCCAGCGCGCCCTGCGTGACCTCGATGTAAAAGCCATGCACCTTGTTGAACTGCACGCGCAGGTTGCCGATTCCGGTGCGCGCGCGCTCGCGCGTCTCCAGGTCCAGCAGGAAGGCGTCGCAGTTGTGCTGGATCGCGCGCAGCTCGTCGAGCTCGGCGTCGTGGCCGCTGGCGATCACGCCGCCGTCGCGCACGAGCGCCGCGGGTTCCTCGAGGATGGCGGCGGCCAGCAGCGCCGCGCATGCGGGTGGCGGCTCCAGGTCCTGGCGGATCTGCGCGACGAGGCCCGGCAGGCCGTCGATGCTGTCGGCCAGCAGGCCGGCGCGCTGCAGCGCGAGCTGCAGGGCCACGAGTTCGCGCGGGCGCACCTGGTAGAGCGCCGTGCGTGCCGTGATGCGCTCCACGTCGCTCGTGCCCTTGAGCTGCACGCGCAGCTTGCTGTAGTGGCCCGCGCCCGGTGCGTCCTGCAGCACCGTCGTCGCGAGCAGGCGCGCATGGGCCTCGCTGCGCTCGCGCTGGGGCTCCAGCAGCCAGCGCTTGAGCAAGCGGCTGCCCATGCTGGTCATGCAGGTGTCCAGCAGCGAGAACAGCGTGGGGCTGTCCTCGCCGCGCAGCGTCTGCACGAGTTCGAGGTTGCGCCGCGTGCTGAGCGGCAGGTCGATCTGGGCGTCGCTGCGCGCCACGCGCAGCGCCTGCAGGTGCGACAGCGCCTGGCCCTGCGTGTGCTCGGCAAACGCCAGCAGCGCGGAGGCCGCGGCATGGGCCT
>DATKFT010000193.1:0-4678 GCA_035544335.1 Pseudorhodoferax sp. | reverse complement strand
CGGCGCCGCCGTTCGGCCATGGCGGCAGCTGCGTGTTGGCGCAGGCGGTCAGCAGGGCCAGCGCGGCGGGCGCCAGGGCATGCAGGGCGGAGGAGCGAAGCTTCATGGCAGATGGTGTCAGGAGATCAGAACTGGCTGTGGCCGTGGCTGGGCGGTGCGAGCACCGCCATCAGCGCTTCCGCGGTGACTTCGAAGGACAGCAGCTTGCGCTCCGTGCCGGGCAACGAGGCCAGCAGGTCGCGCGTGCTGTCGAGTTCATGGCGCAGGCCCTTGATGGCGTCCAGGTCGCCCCGGTGCGGCGCCAGCAGCAGTTTCACAGCGGCCAGCAAGGCCAGTTGCGAGCCGGCCGAATCGTCAGGGTTGATGGACATGGGTTCTGCGTCGCTCCGTGCTTGAGGCGCACAGTATGCACCGGCCTTGTCGGTCGTTTTCCCTGACCCGGCAAGGCACAATCTCGGCCCGTACCGCTGCCATGAGCTCCGCCATCGCCTTGTCGCCCCAGCACGCGCGCCGCCTGCGCGAGGTCTACCGTTCCGCGGGCTGGCCCTGGCAGGACAGTGTGGAGATCGAGCTGCTGGCGCTGGGCCTGCTCGAACGCCGCTGCGACGGCGGCCGCGACAGCGTGCGCCTGACCGATGCCGGCATCCAGGCCGCGGCGCAGGCGGTGCAGAAGAACCAGCGCGCGCGTTCGGCCCATGAGCGGCTGGTCGAACGCGTCGCGCGCGAGCAGGGGCGGGCCGGTCGCATCGTCTGGCGCGGCCTGGCATTGCGGGCCTTGGTGCCTGTCGTCGGTGCCGCCAGCGCCGCGACGGCCGCGACCGTCTCGACCGCCGCGATCGCCCCGGCCGAGCTCCCGGCCGACACCGAGCCCCAGGGCGCCTGGTGCATCGCCTGCCCCGATGTCTTTTCGATCCGCAACACCTCGGTGGCGCGCTACGTCGAGCCCGTGGTGCACGAGGTCAAGGTCAGCCGCGCCGATCTGCTCAGCGACCTGCGCAAGCCGGCCAAGCGCCAGGCCTACCTCGACCTGGGCGGACAGTGCTGGTACGTGCTGGGGCGCGATGGGCGCGGGCGTGCCATCGGCGATGCCGACGATGTGCCGGCCGAGTGTGGCGTGCTCAGCGAAGGCGAGGACGGAGTGCTGGCCGTGCAGCGCAACGCGGCGCGGCGCGAACGGCTGAGCCTGCCGTTCCACGTCTGGATGGCCCTGGCCCGCGCCACGCCCTGCGCGGGCCTGGACACCGAGGCCCAGCAGCCATTGCGCGAGGGCTGATGCGCACAAATCCCCCAGTGCGCTCCCAGGATGACACGCAAGCGTGCATGCCCGTGGCCTACACTTTCCGCTGCCTGTCCCGTCCGCCCACCATGATCCTCCGGCCTTTCCGCAACCTGCTTCCTGGTGTGCTCTCGCTCGTGCTGCTGTCCGGCTGCCAGCTGCCGCGGCAGCCGCTGGCCCCGCAGGAGCAGTTCGATTCGAGCTCCACCTTCTCGCGCTCGTTCAGTGCGACGCCGGCGGAGACCTGCGAAGCCGCGCGCCGCGCCTTGCTGAGCCAGGGCTACCTGATCAACACGGCGACCAAGGACCTCGTGGACGGCCGCAAGAATTTCCAGCCGGCCGTGGACACCCACGTGCAGATGGAGATCCGTGTGGTCTGCGCGCCCGAGACGCGCAGCGGCAAGAGCACGCTGGGCTTCGTCACGGCGCAGCAGGACCGTTTCTCGCTCAAGAAGAGCGCCACGGCGGCCAGCGTGGGCGTGGGCGCGGTGGGTTCGCTGTCGCTGCCATTCACGGCCAGCGACGACTCCATGGTGCGCATCGGCAGCGAGACGATTTCGACTCAGGATTTCTACGAGCGCCTGTTCCAGCTCATCAACCGCTTCCTGCTCGACGAAGACGAGGAAGAGAAGCAGCAGGAAGGCGGCGGCCGGCCGCCGCACCCGGACCGGCCGGCCGCCTGAGACCGTCAACACGCTCTGAAGCTGTAGTCGCTTGCGATACAGCGCTGTAGGCGAACTTCCTACAAGCCGGGGTGGCAGCGGAGACGGCCGGTCCATCCATCCCCCGACTCAAAAGCTTTTGGGTGGCAACCACAATCCATTTCAAGGGATCACCACTGCCCAGCCCGCGCTAGACGCGGTGCCGGTGGGACACCCGAAATGCAAAGGAGTGCCGCCATGAACACCGAACAGATCATCGCCGAGATCCGCGAAGCCAACCTGACCTACCTGATGCTGGCGCAGAACCTGATTCGCCAGGACAAGGCCGCGGCACTGTTCCGCCTGGGCATCCAGGAGGAGGCAGCCGACATCCTGGCTGCGCTGTCGGCGGCGCAGATCCTCAAGCTGGCCTCCAGCAACATGCTGCTGTGCCACTTCCGCGTGGACGACAACCTGGTCTGGAACCTGCTGACCAACCACGACGTGAAGAAGGTCGGCAACGAGGCGACGAACAAGCTGCACGCCAGCATCCTGATGGCTGGCCGCGTGGCCGAAGTCATCTGACGCCACCTCGACCCCGGAGCGACAAGCCATGGCCACCGCCTCGACCAAGAGTGTGCTGAACGATTCGCGCCAGATCGAGCGCGCCGCGACGCTGATCCAGATGGGCGCCCGCATGCAGGTGCTGGAGTCCGAGACGGACCTGTCCTACGAGCGGCTGCTGCGGCTGTACAAGGAAGTGGCGGGCAAGTCGCCGTCCAAGGGGCAGCTGCCGTTCTCCACGGACTGGTTCCTGTCCTGGCAGGAGAACATCCACTCCTCGCTGTTCCTGAACATCTACGAGTACCTGTCCAAGAGCATGGACATGGACCCGATCGACACGCTGACCCGCGCCTACCGGCTCTACCAGGAGCAGGTGGATGCGGCGCAGATCGACGCGCTGCTGTCGTTCACGCGGGCCTGGCGCCTCGTGAAGTTCGTCGATGCCGGCATGCTCAACATGACCCAGTGCAGCAGCTGCGGCGGCAAGTTCGTCTCGGAGCTCTACGAGAACCCGCGCACCTACCAGTGCGGCCTGTGCAACCCGCCCGCGCGCGCGGGCAAGTGCAAGGGCGAACGCAGCCTGATGCTGCAGTAGGCGCCGCAGGGCGGTTCTGGTCGTCAGAGATCCAGCACCAGACACCCGCTTTTCGCGCGCGACACACACACCGTGAGGCAGCGCGCCTTCTCCTCGTCGCTGAGGATGAAGTCCTGGTGGTCCACCTCGCCTTCGAGGTAGTCGACCTTGCAGGAGCCGCACAGGCCCGACAGGCACGAGGTCGGCACGCGGTGCCCGGCCAGCTCCAGCGCCCGCACGATGGTCTGCTCGGGCAGCACCTGCACGATAGCGCCGCTGCGAGCCATGCGCACCTCGAAGCTGCCAGCCGGCGCGTCGAGGTTTTTCGGCCGCTCGGGCGCCTTGAAGTGCTCGCTGTGCACCGTGCCCTGAGGCCAGTGGCTCGCTGCGGCCGCGCAGGCGTCCATGAAGCCGCCCGGCCCGCAAAAGTACAGGTGCGTGCCCTCGGTGTGCTGCGCCAGCAGGCGCACGAGGTCCAGGCCCTTGTCGGGCTCGCCGTTGTCGTGGTGCAGGTGCAAGCGGTCCGCGGGCACCAGCGCGCGCAGCTCGTCCAGAAAGGCTGCGTGGCGCGGCGTGCGCGCACAGTAGTGCAGCTCGAACGATCCGCCGCGCGCCGCCAGCGCATGGGCCATGGCCTTGAGCGGCGTGATGCCGATGCCGCCGGCCAGCAGGATGGCGTGCTGCGCACCCTCGGCCAGTGAAAAGGCGTTGCGCGGCCAGCCGATGGTGATGGGATCGCCCACGCGCAGGGACTCGTGCATGGCGCGCGAACCGCCGCGGCCCTTGGCCTCGCGCAGCACGCCCAGCGTCCAGCGCGAACGGTCCTCGGGGTCGCCGGCCAGCGAGTACGGGCGCAACACACCGCCGGGCAGGTGCACGTCGACATGGGCGCCGGCCTCGACGGCCGGCAGCGCGTGGCCTTCCGGGTGGACGAGCTCGAAGGCATGGATGCCCTCGGCCTGCCAGCGGATGCCGCGCACCATGAGCACGATCGGCTCGCCCGCGGCGAATTCGCCCAGGACCACGCCTTGCGGCAGCGGTGCGTTCATGCGGCTCTCCGGGCCAGCACGTCCTGCTGCAAGGCCTCCAGCCTGTTCTTCACGAAGGCGGTGCGCTCGGCGCCCTGCAGCTGGTCGGCCTCGGAGATGATGAGCACCACCTGCTTGGCCAGATGGCGGCGCAGCGTGACTTCCTCGTCCCTGGTACGGCCCACGGGCAGCTCGAACACGTTGCCCGAGCAGTAGCTGTTGGGTGCGCCACCGACCTCGCGCAGCCACTCGGCGAACTTCTCCGGGCCGGCGTTGGGGTTGGTGCCACGCACCGCATCGCGCAGCAGCTTGCGGAACATGTACAGGCCGGCGTCGAACTTGGTCGGGTTCTCCAGCGCGTGCACGGCGATCGGGCGCTGCGTGATGATGGCCTCGTAGTCGCCGGGCGCGTACTGGCAGTCCTTGTAGTTCTCGCGGGCGCGGTGGTCGGCCGGGATCGGCGGCATTTCGTCGAGTCTGTACTTGCCGAAGCGCTCGGGCCGGCGCATGGCCACCTGGCCCTCCAGGAAGTCGATGGTCTCGTAGCCCACCATGCTTTTGTCGCCGATGCCGCGCGTGTCGATGCCCGGACCCA
>DATKFT010000192.1:0-2486 GCA_035544335.1 Pseudorhodoferax sp. | reverse complement strand
TGTACGCCGAGCTGCTGCGCGGCGTGCGGCCGCTGTGCACCGCCGACACCCGCCTCGTCGGCATCGCCTCGGGCGGCGCCTGGCTGGCCGAACGCCTGCACGCCGACCTGCAACGCCCGGGCCAGGCCGGCCTGATCTCCTCGGCCATGCACCGCGACGACTATGGCCAGCGCGGCATGGTGGCTGGCGCCAGCGCCACCACGCTGTCCTTCGACGTGCAGGGCGCGCACATCGTGCTGCTGGACGACGTGCTCTACACCGGCCGCACGATCCGCGCCGCGCTCAACGAGCTGTTCGACTACGGCCGCCCGGCCAGCGTGCGCCTGGCGGTGCTCGTGGACCGCGGCGCGCGCGAGCTGCCGATCGAGGCCGACTTCGCCGCCGCGCGCGTGACCTTGCCGGCCAGCCAGTCGCTGGCCCTGGCACGCGCAGACGACGGCCGTTTCAGTTTCCAGATCGAAGGCTGAAGATGCTCGCCCGACGCAACCCCCAGCTCAACAAGAACGGCGAGCTCATCCACCTGCTGTCCATCGAGGGCCTGCCCAAGGACATCCTCACGCAGATCCTGGACACGGCCGCCAACTTCGTCAGCGTGAGCGACCGCGAGGTCAAGAAGGTGCCGCTGCTGCGCGGCAAGAGCGTGTTCAACCTGTTCTTCGAGAACAGCACGCGCACGCGCACCACCTTCGAGATCGCGGCCACGCGGCTGTCCGCCGACGTGATCAACCTGGACATCGCGCGCTCGTCGGCCGCCAAGGGCGAGTCGCTCTTGGACACCATCGCCAACCTGTCGGCCATGGCGGCCGACCTGTTCGTGGTGCGGCACAGCGAATCGGGCGCGCCCTACCTGATCGCCCAGCATGTGGCGCCGCATGTGCATGTCATCAACGCCGGCGACGGCCGGCACGCGCACCCCACCCAGGGGCTGCTCGACATGTACACGATCCGCCACTACAAGAAGGACTTCAGCAACCTGACGGTGGCCATCGTCGGCGACGTGCTGCACTCGCGCGTGGCGCGCTCGGACATCCACGGCCTGACCACGCTGGGCTGCGCCGAGGTGCGCGTGGTCGGCCCCAAGACCCTGGTGCCCGGCGACATGGCGCAGATGGGCGTGCGCGTGTGCCACACGCTGGAAGAAGGCATCAAGGACTGCGACGTGGTCATCATGCTGCGCCTGCAGAACGAGCGCATGAGCGGCGCGCTGCTGCCCTCCAGCCAGGAATACTTCAAGAGCTTCGGCCTCACGCCCGAAAAGCTCGCGCTGGCCAAGCCCGACGCCATCGTCATGCACCCGGGGCCCATCAACCGCGGCGTGGAGATCGACTCGGCCGTGGTCGACGGCAAGCAGGCCGTGATCCTGCCGCAGGTCACCTTCGGCATCGCCGTGCGCATGGCGGTGATGGGCATCGTTGCGGGAAATGAAGCATGAAGACGCTGATCCAGAACGGCCGCGTGATCGACCCGGCCTCCGGCCGTGACGGCCAGGCCGACATCGCCATCGCCTCGGGCCGCATCGTGTCCATCGGCCAGGTGTCGGCCGAGTTCAAGCCCAACCGCACGCTGGATGCCAGCGGCTGCATCGTCATGCCCGGCCTCGTGGACCTGTCCATGCGGCTGCGCGAGCCCGGCCACGAGCACGAAGGCATGCTGGAAAGTGAACTGGCCGCGGCCGTGGCCGGCGGTGTGACCAGCCTGGTCTGCCCACCCGACACCGACCCCGTGCTGGACGAGCCCGGCCTCGTGGAGATGCTCAAGTTCCGCGCCGAGAAGCTGCACCAGTCGCGCGTGTTCCCGCAGGGCGCGCTCACGCGCGGCCTGGCCGGCGAGGTGCTGACCGAGATGGTGGAGCTGACCGAGGCCGGCTGCATCGGCTTCGGCCAGGCCGAGGTGCCGCTGGCCGACACCCTGGTGCTGCAGCGCGCGCTGCAGTACGCGGCGACCTTCGGTTTCACGGTGTTCCTGCGCCCGCAGGACCGCGACCTGGGCAAGGGCGTGGCCGCCAGCGGCCCGCTGGCCACGCGCATGGGCCTGTCGGGCGTGCCCGTGATCGCCGAGACCATTGCGCTGCTGACCATCTTCGAACTCATGAAGGTGACGGGCGCGCGCGTACACCTGTCGCGCATCTCGAGCGCGGCCGGTGTCGAGCTCGTGCGCCAGGCGCGCGCCAGCGGCCTGCCCGTCAGCTGCGACGTGAGCATCAACTCGCTGCACCTGACCGACCAGGACATCGGCTACTTCGACAGCCGCGCGCGCGTGAACCCGCCACTGCGCCAGCAGCGCGACCGCGATGCGCTGCGCGCCGCGCTGGCAGACGGCACGGTGCAGGCCCTGGTGTCTGACCACACGCCTGTCGACGCCGACGCCAAGACCCTGCCCTTCGCCGAGGCCGAGCCCGGCGCGACGGGCGTGGAGCTGCTGCTGAGCCTGGCCCTCAAGTGGGCCGATGAGCAGGGCGTGCCGCTGCCGCGCGCGCTGGCCACCGT
>DATKFT010000191.1:0-2924 GCA_035544335.1 Pseudorhodoferax sp. | reverse complement strand
GCGCCCGTGGCACACCGCGCGCAAGAGCCACACCATGACCCGCCCCGCCGTCCTGACCAGCCGCCTGCTTCGCACGCTGCGGCGCACCGCCTGGCAGGCCGTTCCCACCGTGGTCGGCGTGGTGTTGCTGAACTTCTTGCTGATGCAGCTGGTGCCTGGCGATGCCGCCGACGTGATCGCGGCCGAAGCCGGCGCGGCCACGGCCGAGACCATGGACCAGCTGCGCGCGCACTTCGGGCTGGACCTGCCGGCCGTGCAGCAGCTGCTGGCCTATTTCCACCAGCTCTCGCAGTTCAGCCTGGGCGTGTCGCCGCGCCACAACCTGCCCGTGCTCGAGTTGATCGGCGCGCGGCTGGGCGCGACCCTGCTGCTCATGGGCGTCTCGCTGAGCCTGGCGCTGGGCGTGGGCATCGTGCTGGGCGCACTGATGTCCACGCATGTGGGCCGCTGGCCGGACCGCGTGCTCTCGGTGCTGGCGCTGCTGCTGTACTCCACGCCGGGCTTCTGGCTGGGCCTCATGGCCATCGTGCTGTTCTCGGTCCAGCTCGGCTGGCTGCCCACGGGCGGCAGCGGCACCATCGGTGCCGACCTGCAGGGCTGGGCGCGCGTCGTCGACACGGCCCGCCACATGGTGCTGCCCACCCTGGCCATGGCGGGCTTCTTCATCGCGATCTTCTCGCGCCTCACGCGCGCCTCGATGCTGGAGGTCAGCCGCCAGGACCATGTGCGCACGGCGCAGGCCAAAGGGCTGTCGCCGTTCAAGGTGACGCTGCGCCACATCCTGCGCAATGCGCTGATCCCCGTCACCACGGTGGCCGGCATGCACTTCGGCACGCTGCTGGGCGGGGCCGTGGTGGTCGAGGTGGTCTTCAGCTGGCCGGGCCTGGGCCGCCTGGCGCTGGAGTCGGTGCTGGCCCGCGACTACCAGGTGCTGCTGGGCATCCTGTTCCTGTCCTCGCTGCTCGTGATCTTCGCCAACATGGTGGTGGACCTGCTGCATGCCTGGCTGGACCCGCGCATCCAGGTGCGCTGATTTCCTTCACGCTTGCACTGCCTCCCCCCATGAAACCCGGCCTGCTGTCCCTGTTCTGGCGCGCGCGCCCCGTGCCTGCCACGCACGCGCCTGCGCGCGGCCTGTCCGAGTCCTGGCAGGTGTTCCTGCGCAACCCCGCGGGGCTCGTGGGCCTCGCGGTGCTCGCGGCCATCGTGCTGCTGGCCTTGTCGGCCGACCTGCTGTTCCCGGGCGATCCGCTGGACATGGTGGCCGCACCGCTGCTGGCGCCGTTCCACGATCCGGCCGCGCCGCTGGGCAGCGACTCGCTGGGCCGCAATGTCGCGGCCGGCCTCGCGCACGGCGCGCGCATCTCGCTGGCCGTGGGCGCCGTGGCGGCCTTCATCAGCGTGGGCATCGGCATCGGCGTGGGCGCCGCGGCGGGCTACTTCGGCGGGCGCGTGGACGACCTGCTGGTGCGCATCACCGAGCTGTTCCAGACCGTGCCGACCTTTTTGTTCGTGATCGTGATCGTGGCCATCGGCCAGCCCTCGGTCACCGTCATCGTGCTGGCCATCGGGCTGGCGGCCTGGCCCGTGATCGCCCGGCTCGTGCGCGCCGAGTTCCGCTGGCTGCGCGAGTCCGAGTTCGTGCAGGCCGCGCGCAGCCAGGGCTTCTCGAACACGCGCATCATCTTCCAGGAGATCCTGCCCAACGCGCTGCCGCCCGTGATCGTCACGAGCTCGGTGCTCGTGGCCAGCGCGATCCTGATCGAGTCGGCCCTGTCCTTCCTGGGCATGGGCGACCCCAACCAGGTCTCGTGGGGCAGCATGATCGGCGAGGGCCGCGAGCTGCTGCGCACGGCCTGGTACCTCACCGCGCTGCCGGGCTGCGCCATCATCCTCACGGTGCTCACGCTCAACCTGCTGGGCGATGCGCTCAACGACGCCTTCAACCCGCGGCTGCGGAGCACGCGCTGATGCACCATCCCCTGCCCCCCGTCGCGCCGGCCTCCACGGGCGCCGCGTCCGCTCGCAGCGAGGTGCTGCTCGACATCCGTGGCCTGGAGGTCGCGTTCGAGAGCCGCCGCGGCCGCCAGACCGCCGTGCACGACCTGGACCTGCGCCTGCACCGCGGCGAGACGCTGGCGCTCGTGGGCGAGTCGGGCTGCGGCAAGTCCACCACCGCGCTGGCCATCCTGCGCCTGCTCGCGCCCACGGCGCGGCTGGCGGGCCGCATCGACTTCGACGGGCAGGACATCCTGGCGCTGCCGCCGCGCGCGCTGCAGGACCTGCGCGGGCGGCGCATCTCGATGATCTTCCAGGAGCCCATGACCTCGCTGAACCCGGTCTACACGGTCGGCGACCAGATCATCGAGACGTTGCGCGAACACGAACCGCTGTCGGCCGCCGCCGCGCGGGCGCGCGCCATCGAGCTGCTCGAGCTCGTGCGCCTGCCCGACCCCGCGCGTCGCGTCGACGACCACCCGCACCAGCTGTCGGGCGGCCAGCGCCAGCGCGTGATGATCGCGATGGCCGTGGCCTGCAGCCCCGAGCTGCTGATCGCCGACGAGCCCACGACCGCGCTGGACGTGACGATCCAGGCCCAGATCCTGGAGCTGCTGGACAGCCTGCGCCGCGCGCTGTCGATGTCGCTGTTGCTGATCACGCACGACCTGGGCGTGGTCGGGCAGTGGGCCGACCGCGTGGCCGTGATGCACGGCGGGCGCAAGCTCGAGGAGGCGCCGACGGCGCAGCTGTTCGCGCAGCCGGCCCATGCCTACACGCGCGGCCTGCTCGGCGCCTCGCTGCGGGCCGACCGTCCGCTGCGCTACCGCAACGAGGCGCTGCCCGAGATCGTGGTCCGCAGCGCGCCCGGCACCGGCGAGACGCTGTTCGAACTGCACCGGCCCGTGCGCCGGCCCTGGCCGCCC
>DATKFT010000190.1:0-4913 GCA_035544335.1 Pseudorhodoferax sp. | reverse complement strand
CGTCTATGTGCAGGCCACCGTGCACGGCCACGACAACGCGGCGATCCTGGACGCCATCGCGCGTGATCCGCAGAACGGGCGTGGCGTGGCGCTGGTGCACACCGACATCGGCGATGCGCAGCTGCACGCGCTGCACGCGGCCGGCGTGCGCGGCGTGCGCTTCAACTTCATCCGGCACCTCAACGACATGCCCGATCCGCAGGCCGTGCTGCGCCTGGGCGAGCGCATCGCGGCGCTGGGCTGGCATGTGCAGCTGCATTTCAGCGCGCAGGACCTGCTCGCGCAGCTGCCGCTGCTGCGCAGCCTGCAGTGCCCCTATGTGATCGACCACATGGGCCGCACGCCGGTGGCAGACGGCCTCGCACAGGAAGCCTGCCAGGCGCTGGTCGCGCTGCTGGCCGATCCGCGCGCCTGGATCAAGCTCAGCGGGCCCGAGCGCATCTCGGCGCACCTCGCGCGTGGCGGCGCCTTCGCCTACGAAGACGCCGTGCCGTTCGCGCGCCAGCTGCTGGACGCCGCGCCGCAGCGCTGCGTCTGGGGCACGGACTGGCCGCACCCCAACGTGCGCGAGATGCCCGACGACGGCGACCTGGTCGACCTCTTGGCCCACTACGGCGGGCCCGAGGTGCTGCAGCGCCTGCTGGTCGACAACCCGGCGCGCCTGTACGGCTTCGACTGAGCTTCTTCCACTTCGCAGCAAAGGACACGACACCATGGGAATCACACTGGGCATCATCGGCTACGGCGAGGTCGGCGGCATCTTCGGCCGCGGCCTGCGCGACAAGCCGGGCGTGGACGCCGTGCTCGCCTGGGACCTGCGCTTCGCGGACACGCAGCGCGGGCAGGCCGCGCGCGCCGCGGCCACCGCCGACGGCATCGAGGCGGCCGCCGACATGGCGGCGCTCTGCGCGCGCGCCGATCTGCTGATCTCGGCCGTGACCGCGTCCAACACGCTGGCCGTGGCCGAGGAGGCGGCCCGCCATGGCCGTGCCGGCACGCGCTTCCTGGACCTGAACTCCGCCTCGCCGGGCACCAAGCAAAAGGCCGCGGCGGCACTGCAGGCCGCCGGCGTGGACTATGTGGAAGCCGGCGTCATGACCTCGGTGCCGCCCTACGGCATCCGCGTGCCCATGCTGCTGGGCGGCGCGCACGCGGCGGCCCTGGCCGGCCAGCTGGCGGACTGGGGCATGGACGCGAAGGCCGTGAGCGCCGCGCTCGGCGTGGCCTCGGCCATCAAGATGAGCCGCAGCATCATGATCAAGGGCCTGGAGGCGCTCGTCATCGAGAGCTATGCGACCGCGCGGCACTACGGCGTCGAGGACCATGTGCTGCCCACGCTGCAGGAAACCTTTCCGCAGATCGACTGGGAGCGGCAGGGCGCCTACTTCTTCAGCCGCGTCGTGCAGCACGGCAAGCGCCGCGCCGAGGAGATGCACGAATCGGCGCTCACGGTGCAGGAGGCCGGCTTCGAGCCCCTGATGGCCACGGCCATCGCGCGCAAGCAGGACTGGGTTGCGCAGTGCGCGCGCGAGGGCGTGTTCGACGGTGTCGACCCCAAGGCGCGCTGGCAGGACTACGCCGACCGCCTGATCCACCAGGCCGACCGCAAGGCATGAGCGCCGCGCCGGGCCGTCCCAAGCAAGCGCGCGCCGCAGGCGAAGCCGCTCCCGTGCAGCTGGCCCCGCCACCCGGCTTCGATGGGCGCTGGCTCACGCAGCCCGAGGACATGGCGCCCTTCCTGACCGACTGGCGCCGGCGCTGGACCGGCCGCGCGCTGGCCGTGGCCCAGCCCGCCACGCCCGAGGGCGTGGCCGCCGTGCTGCGCCATTGCCGCGCGCAACGCATCGCGGTCGTGCCGCAGGGCGGCAACACCGGCCTGTCCGGCGGGGCGACGCCCGATGCGGGCGGGCAGGCCGTGGTGCTGTCGCTGCTGCGGCTGGCACGCATCCGTGCGGTGGACCCGCTCAACGACACCATCACGGTCGATGCGGGCTGCACGCTGGCGCAGGTGCAGCAGGCCGCGCAGGACGCGGGCCGGCTGTTCCCGCTGAGCCTGGCGGCCGAAGGCAGCTGCACCATCGGCGGCAACCTGGCCACCGACGCAGGCGGCGTGCAGGTGCTGCGCTACGGCAATGCACGCGAGCTCTGCCTGGGCCTGGAGGTGGTCATGGCCGACGGCGAGATCTGGGATGGCCTGCGCGCGCTGCGCAAGGACAACACGGGCTACGACCTGCGCGACCTGTTCATCGGCAGCGAGGGCACGCTGGGCGTCATCACGGGCGCCGTGCTCAAGCTGTACCCGCGCCCGGCGCGGCGCACCGTGGCGTTCGCGGCCGTGCGCACGCCGCAGGCGGCGCTGGCGCTGCTGACGCTGGCGCGCGAGCGGCTGGGGCCTGCGCTGACCGCGTTCGAGCTCGTCTCGGCGACCTGCCTGGACCTGGTGCTGCGGCATGTGCCCGCGGCGCGCCAGCCGTTCGGCACGGCAGCGCCGTGGTACGTGCTGCTCGAGGCCTCCGAGTCGGGCGCACAGGCCGCCGATGGCGCGTCCGGCAGCCCCGCGCTGGAGGCCTTGCTGGAGACCGCGCTCGAGCGCGGGCTGCTGGCCGACGCGGCGGTGTCGGCCTCGCAGGCGCAGTTCGAGGCGCTGTGGCTGCTCCGCGAGGCCGTGTCCGAGGCCCAGGGCGCCGAGGGCAAGACCATCAAGCACGACATCGCGCTGCCGATTTCCGCGCTGGCCGACTTCCTCGCGCAGGCGGGTGCGGCCACGGCAGCGCTGGCGCCGCAGCTGCGCCTCGTGGCCTTCGGCCACCTGGGCGATGGCAACCTGCACTACAACTTCTCGCCGCCGGCCAGCGGCATGGATGCAGCCGCCTTCCTGGCGCTGGAGGCGCCGCTGAACCAGTGCGTGCACCACCTCGTGGCGCGCCATGGCGGCTCGGTCTCCGCCGAGCATGGGCTGGGCGTGCTGCGCCGCGACGAGGCGGCACGCTACAAGTCCGCGCTGGAGCTGCGGCTGCAGCGCGCGATCAAAGAAGCCCTGGATCCGCTGGGCCTGCTGAACCCGGGCAAGCTGCTGCCAGCGCAGGGCTGACGCACGCCGCGGGCGGGCCGCGGCATGATGGCGCCATGCCCACCCCACCCACGCTGGCGCAGCTGCGCCGCCATGCCATCGCGCGCACGCTGTTCGCGCCCACCACGCTGCCGCGTGCGATCGCGCGCCTGGGCTTCGTGCAGGCCGATCCGATCCGCGCGCCGGCGCGCGCGCAGGACCTCACGCTGCGCCACCGCGTGCGCGACTACCGGGCCGGCGACCTCGAGCGCCGCTACGCGCGGCTCGCGCTCGAGGAGGATTTCTTCGTCAACTACGGCTTCCTGCCGCGCGCGCATGCTGCGCTCATGCACCCGCGCACGCCGCGCCAGGCCTTCACGCCCGAGCGCGAGCGGCAGGCCGCCGCCGTGCTGGAGTTCGTGCGTGCACGCGGCGCCGCGCACCCGCGCGAGGTCGAGGCGCAGTTCGCGCACGGCAAGACGCGCAACTGGTTCGGCGGAGCGTCCAACGCGGGCACCCAGCTGCTCGACGCCATGCACTACCGCGGCCAGCTGCGCGTGCTGCGGCGCGATGGCGGCACGCGCGTCTATGCGGTGCGCGAGGCCGGCGCGGACGCGGCCGACGCGCCGGCCATCGCCGCGCGCATGGACGCGCTGATCGACCTGACCGTCGCCAAGTACGCGCCGCTGCCGGCCGCCAGCCTGGGCCAGCTGCTGAGCCATCTGCTGCGCGGCGGCACGCCGCAATGGGCGGCCGGGCGCGCGGCGGCGCTGGCCCGTGCGCGCCAGCGGCTGGCCTGCGCGCGCGTGGACGGCGTGGACTGGTACTGGCCGGCCGGCGAGAACCCGGCCGCGGCGCGCTGGCGGCCCGACGAGGCCGTGCGCCTGCTCACGCCCTTCGACCCCGTGGTCTGGGACCGGCGCCGCTTCGAGCTGTTCTGGGGCTGGGCCTACCGGTTCGAGGCCTACACGCCCGCGCCGCGGCGCCAGCTCGGCTACTACGCGCTGCCGCTGCTGTGGCACGAGCAGGTCATCGGCTGGGGCAACCTGGCGGTCCAGGACGGCGCGCTCGTGGCGCAGCTGGGCTATGTGGCCGGCAAGCCGCCGCGCGCGGCCGCGTTCCGCACGGGGCTGGCCGAGGAGCTCGCACGCATGCAGGCCTTCCTGGGGCTCTGAGTCAGAGCAGCAGGAAGGCCGCCGCGGCCACCGCGGTGGGCCCCAGTGCACCGAGCAGCAGCGCGCCCGCGCCGATGGTCTCGTCGGCGAAGCCGCGCTTGAGCAGCGCCACGCCGGCCGGGTTGGGCGCGTTGGCGATGACCGTGAGCCCGCCGCCGGCCACGGCGCCGGCCATCAGCATGTACTTGGACACGTCGGACATGCCCTCGATCAAGGAGCCCAGGTAGGTCAGCGCGGCGTTGTCGGTCACGGCCGTCAGGCCCAGCGCGCCGAAGAACAGCGCCAGCGGCGCCAGCGACGAGACGATGGGCTGCAGCCACCATTGCTGCATGCCGCCCAGCACCACGAGGCCGGCGAGGAAGAAGCCGACCAGCAGCGCCTCCTTGAGGATCAGCGGGCTCTGGTGCTGGGCATAGGCCTGCGTGAACCCCAGAAACAGCAGGAACAAGGCGAGGAAGATGACGGGGTGGTGTGCGAACAGCACCACGCCGGCCAGCAGGGCCAGGTGCACGGCCACCACGGCCGGCGGCAGCTGGCCTGCGGCCGTGGCGTCGGCCTGCGCGGGCAGCTGCGGCTGCACGAAACGGCGCAGCATGAAGGTGGCGATGCTCGCGTTCACGAGCACGGCCAGCGCGGCCTTCCAGCCGAAGTTCTGCAGCATGAACAGGCTGTCCCATTGCCAGGTGCTG
>DATKFT010000189.1:0-9911 GCA_035544335.1 Pseudorhodoferax sp. | reverse complement strand
TCTGCGCCTGCTTGTGGGCCTCGGTGCGCAGCGAGGAAGCGGCGGCGGCGGCCTCTTCCACCAGCGCGGCGTTCTGCTGGGTCGTGCTGTCCATCTCGGTGATGGCGGTGTTGATCTGCTCCAGCCCGCTGATCTGCTCGGCGCTGGCCGCGCTGATCTCGGCCATGATGCCGGTGATGCGCTCCACGCTCTGGACCACCTCGTCCATGGTGCTGCCGGCGCGCGCCACCAGCGTGCTGCCGGCCTCCACCTGCTGCACCGAATCGGTGATCAGCGCCTTGATCTCCTTGGCCGCCTCGGCCGAGCGCTGTGCCAGGCTGCGCACCTCCGAGGCCACCACCGCGAAGCCGCGCCCCTGCTCGCCGGCGCGCGCCGCTTCCACGGCCGCGTTCAACGCCAGGATGTTGGTCTGGAACGCGATGCCGTCGATCACCGCGATGATCTCCACCACCTTCCTGGACGCGGCGTTGATCGACTGCATGGTCTGCACGACCTCGCTCACGGCACGGCCACCGCGCTGGGCGACCTGCGCGGCGGTCTGCACCAGCGTGTTGGCCTGGCGCGCACTGTCGCTGTTCTGGCGCACCGTGCTGGTCAGCTGCTCCATCGCGGCAGCCGTCTGCTGCAGCGCGCTGGCCTGGCGCTCGGTGCGCATCGACAGATCGTCGTTGCCGCGTGCGATCTCATTGGTGGCCGTGGCGATGTTGTCCGCGCCCGAACGCACCTCGCCCACGATGCGCTGCAGGCTGCCGTTCATCTCCTGCAGCGCGCGCAGCAATTGGTCGGGCTCGTCGGGATAGCGCACGCGGATGCGGCTGTTCAGCACACCCGAGGCCACCACGCGCGCCACCTTCACCGCGTGGCGCAGCGGCGCCGTGATGCTGCGCGCCACCAGCAATGCCGTCACCACGGCCGCCGCCATGGCCAGCACCATGATGGCCAGCAGCAGCGCCGTGTCGCGCTGGATCAGCGCGCGCGCCGCGCCCTCGTCGGTTTCCACGCGCTTGCTGGCCAGCACGACCACCTTGTCGATGGCGGCGCGGTGGGCCTCGTAGGCCCGGTCCAGCTGCTGCATCGTGGCCGCCACCTGGCTTGCGTTGCCGGCGCGCGCCGCCGGCACCAGCGCGTCGAAGGCGAGCCGGTAGAACTCCTGGGCCGGACGGTAGGCATCGTCCAGCAGCAGCCGGCCCATCTCCGGCTCCAGCGCCTGCTTCTGCCAGAAGGCATGGCGCTCGTCGAACTGCCCCTTCAGGCTGCGGATGCGCTCGGCCAGCGCCTGCTGGCGGCCCGCATCGGCGGTGCGCGAGAGCTGCAGCACGAGCAGGTAGGACTCGATGATGTATTCGGGCGGCGGCAGGATGTCGGCGATCAGGTCCTTGCCCTGCACGATGCGCTCGTAGATCGGCCCGTTGACCTTGAGCGTGTCCAGCGTCTTGAAAGCCCAGGCGCCGGACAGCACGAAGCCGATGGCGAAGATGGCGATCAGCACGGCCAGCCGGGCAGACAGCTTCAACTTTCTCAACACATGCATGCGCCGCCCCTTCACCACGGGTGAGTTGTGAACCAATGATTCATCAAGCGCTGCCAAATGTCACGCGACAAAGCATGAAAGTTGCCAAACACACGACAAACATATGCCCGACGGTTTGTCCTTGATCAAAGGCAAAAAACTTGTGCGCAAGAAGCAACGAACCCGCAGGAAAAAGACCAGCTGTTGCAGAATGAAAGACTTGTCCGACATGAACCGCATCTCCCGTCATTTCCGTGGCGCCACCGCGGCCCCGCCGGGCCGCCTGCGCCCAGGCTGAGGTGTCTGCCGTGAACCCGCGCCCGCCCGACCCGCAGATCCTGGCGCTTGCCCTGCAGGCAAGGGTGCCGGCACAGGGGCAGTTGCGCGAGGACGCCACCTCGCCACCGACCCGGCCATCCCGAGGGGCGGCACACGCGCCAGCCCGCGGTCGTCATGGACATCGAACTGGACACGCAGGCCAGCGCGCGCGCGCTGGTGCGCTTCGACCATGGTTCGGCGCCGCCGGCATGCCAGCCGCTCGCCGCCCTGCAGCAGCGGCTGCCGGGCCACGTTAACCTGCGATGAACCCGCGATGAACGCCGCGATCCACCCCGCCATCAACCCGGCGGTGGCCCTGCCCGCCCCCGGCATGCGCTGGGGCGGCTACCCTGAGCGGCCCGAGCCGCCGGGCGGGCGCCAATGGCGCCGTGGCCTGCCGCTGCCCTTCACGCTGCGCTGGCCCGGTGCCTGGCGCCGGCGCGCGCAGGCCGTCTGGCAGCAGGCCGCGCAGTGGCAGGCCCTGGACGAGGCGGCCTTCAGCGCACTGCGCGAGCCCATCCAGCAGGCCCTGCTGCGCCAGGGCCTGGCCGCCGATGCGGCCGCGCAGGCCCTGGCCTATGTGGCCGAGGCCGCACGCCGCACCCAAGGCCGCCAGGCCTACGTCACGCAGCTCATGGCCGCGCTGGCGCTGCTGCGCGGCCACCTGGCTGAGATGGCCACGGGCGAGGGCAAGTCGCTGGCCGCGGCGCTGACCGCGGGCGTCGCCGCGCTGGCCGGCATTCCCGTGCATGTGCTCACGGCCAACGACTACCTCGTGCAGCGCGATGCCGAGGGCTTCGCGCCGCTGTACGCGCGCCTGGGCCTGCGTTGCGCCTGGGTCGGTGCCAGCCACGACGAGGACGCTCGCCGCAGCGCCTACGCCGCCGACGTGGTCTACGTCACTGCGCGCGAGGCCGCCTTCGACTACCTGCGCGACCGCATGCGCCACGGCACGGGCGCGGCGCCGCTACGCCAGCGCGCGCGTGCGCTGTCCGGCCAGAGCGGCGCGGGGCCCGTGCTGCGCGGGCTGTGCATGGCCGTCATCGACGAGGCCGACAGCATCCTGATCGACGAGGCGCAGATGCCGCTGATCCTGTCGCGCGAGGTCCAGGATCCGGCGGCCCGGGCCTTCCTGTGGCAGGCCTGGGCGCTGTCGGGCCGGCTCGCGGCCGGGCACGACTTCGCCATCGAAGGCCAGCCGCCCCGTGCCAGGCTGCGGCCCGAAGGGCTCGCGCGGCTGGAACGCCTGGCCGCGTCCATGGGCCCGCTGTGGGTCAACGCACGCCACCGGGCCGAGACCGTGGTCACGGCGCTCACGGCGCGCCACCTGCTGCAGCGCGACCGCGACTACGTCGTCTTGCTGCCCGACGGTGCGCTGCGGACCCAGCCCGAGATCGCCATCGTCGATGCGCTGTCCGGGCGCATCGCCGAAGGTCGGCGCTGGTCGCGCGGCCTGCACGGCCTGGTCGCCTTGAAGGAAGGCCTGCCCATGCCGGCCGAGTCCGAAACCCTGTTGCAGATGACCTACCAGCGCTTCTTTCGCCGCTACCACCGGCTGTGCGGCATGAGCGGCACGCTGGCCGAAGGCCGCGCCGAGCTGCGCCAGCTCTACGGCTGCAGCATGTTGCGCGTGCCGCTGCGCCTGCCCGACCGCAGCGCGGCCTGGCCGCTGCGCTGCTACGCCGACGAGGGCGCGCGCATGCGCGCCGCCGTCCACCGTGCGCAGGCGCTGGCCGCTGCCGGCCGGCCCGTGCTGATCGGCTGCGACTCGGTCGCCGCCAGCGAAGCCATGGCCCGGGCCCTGGCCGCCGCCGGCCTGCCCCACCAGGTGCTGCACGCGCGGCGCGATGCGGCCGAGGCCGCCATCGTGGCCGGCGCGGGCGCGCCGGGCCAGATCACGGTGGCCACCAACATGGCCGGGCGCGGCACCGACATCCACCTGGCCGCGCCCGCCCTGGCGGCGGGGGGCCTGCACGTGCTGAGCTGCCAGCACAACGCCTCGCGCCGCCACGACCGCCAGCTGTCCGGGCGCGCCGCGCGCCAGGGCCAGCCCGGCAGCCACGAGACCTGGCTGGTGCCGCAGGCGCCCCTGGCCGGCGCACCGGGCGAGAGCGCTCCCGCGGGCGGTGGCGGTGCCCGGTTGGCCGGCCTGTACCGGCTGCTGCAGTGGCTGCCCGGCTGCGTGCAGGCCGACGGCCGCGCGGCGCTGCCCGCGCCGCTGCTGGCCTGGGCGCTGCGGCGCGAACAAGGCCGCACCGAGGCCTTGCAGGCCCGGCGGCGGCGACAGCTGTTCCAGCACGACATCCGCTTCGATGCCAGCCTGTGCTTCACGGGCCAGGGCCGATGAACCGCGACACCCTTCTTCGGGCCACTGCGATGCCACAGATTCCCACGACGCGCCTGCCATTCCTTCTTCGCCAGCCGCGGCTGCTGGCCGGCCTCGCACTGGGTCTGTGCGGCCTGGCCGCCCAGGCCCAGCAGAGCACGCAGGCGCTGGCCTGCCTGATCCAGCCCTCGCAGGTGGCCGAGGTGGGCAGCGCCGTCATCGGCGTGGTCCACACCTTGGACGTGGACCGCGGCGACCGCGTGCAGCGCGGCCAGGTGCTGGCCACGCTGCGCGCCGACGTGGAGCGCGCCAGCGCCGAGGTCGCGCAGTCGCGCGCCAAGAGCCTGGGGGAGCTGCGCGGCGCCGTCGCCGCGCTGGACCTGGCCGAGCTGCGGCGCGACCGGGCCCGTGCGCTGAAGGACCAGAACTTCGTCTCGGGCCAGGCGCTCGAGCAGGCCGAGGCCGAGTTCCGTGTGGCCCAGGAGCGCGTGTCCCAGGTCCGCGAGGCCCTGCGCACGGCCACGCGCGAGGTCCATGCCTCCGAAGC
Organism: Pseudorhodoferax sp.; assembly: GCA_035544335.1. Lineage (GTDB taxonomy): Bacteria > Pseudomonadota > Gammaproteobacteria > Burkholderiales > Burkholderiaceae_C > Pseudorhodoferax. The sequence continues at coordinate 5,210 of DATKFT010000189.1, read as the reverse complement.
CCAGCTGGCCCAGCGCACGCTGCGCAGCCCGTTTGACGGCGTGGTCGTGGAACGCTATGCCAACCTGGGCGAGCGCTTTGAGGACAAGGCCTTGTTCCGCATCGCGGCCGTCTCCACGCTGCGCGTGGAGCTGGTGGCCCCGTTGCAGCTGTTCGGCCAGCTCAAGGTGGGCCAGCAGATCCACGTCACGCCCGAGCTGCCGGGTGCGGCCCAGCGCAGCGCGCGCATCACACAGATCGACCAGGTGCTGGACCCGGCCAGCAACACCTTCCGGCTGCGCCTGGAGCTGCCCAACAAGGACGGCAAGCTGCCCGCGGGCCTGCGCTGCCGCGCCGACCTGGGCCTGCCCTTGGCCGCCAAGGCCCCGGTGGCCGCAACGGCAGCAACGGCCACAGCAGTGGGCGACCCCGCCGCACGCTGAAACCCATGCCCCTGCCACCCCGCCAGCGCCCGCTGCTCGAGGACATCGAGCGGCGCATCCTGTACTCGGCCGACACGCCGGCCGGTGCGCTGGCCGCGGCCCTGCCTGCGCACGACAGCGCCAGCGCCCAGGCCCAGGCCCAGGCCACCCCGCCAGCGCCCACCCAGGCCGTGGTGGAGATCGTGGTGATCGACGCGCGTGTGGCCGACGCCGAGCCGCTGCTGCAGGACATCGCGGCCCAGGTCGCGCAAGGCCGGCGCCTGGAGGTGCTGCGCGTGGACGCCGAGGCAGACGGCATCGCCGCCATCGGCGCGGCGCTGGCCGGGCGCGAGGACGTGGCCGCGCTGCACATCGTGAGCCATGGCGGCGCCGGCGAGGTGCTGCTGGGCCGTGAGGCCTTGGACAGCGAGGCGCTGCTCGCGCGCGCGGCCGACATCGCAGGCTGGGCCAGCCATCTGGCCGCAGGCGCCGACATCCTGCTGTACGGCTGCGATGTGGCATCCGACGCTGAGGGCCGGGCACTGGTCGAGGGCCTGGCCCAGCTCACGGGCGCCGACGTGGCGGCCTCCACCGACGGCACGGGCGCCGCGGCGTTGGGCGGCAACTGGGCGCTGGAGCTGCAGACTGGCGCCATCGAGGCGCCGCTGGCCTTCGGCTTGCAGGCCCAGGCCCAGTGGCAGGGCCTGCTGGCCACCTACACGGTGAGCAACACCAACGACAGCGGCGCCGGCTCGTTGCGCCAGGCCATCCTGGATGCCAACGGCAACGCATCCGGCACGCACAACATCGTCTTCAACATCCCGGGCACCGGCGTGCACACCATCACGCTGGGTTCGGCGCTGCCGGCCATCAGCCGCCCCGTGGTCATCGACGCCAGCACCGACGACAGCTTCGCAGCCAACGGCAACCGGCCGGCCATCGTGCTGCAGGGTGGCGGCTACACCAATGGCTGGATCGGCCTGGACCTGCAGAGCGGCAGCGGCGGCAGCACGGTGCGCGGCCTCGCGGTCCAGGGCTTCGAGACCGGCATCTACCTGCGGGCCGGCTCCGACGGCAACACCATCGCCGGCAACACCATCGGCCCGTTGCAGGCCGATGGCAGCTACACCAGCGCCGCCAACGCCCAGACGACCTGGGGCGTGATCGTGTCCAGCGCCAACAACACCATCGGCGGCACCCTGGCTGCCGATCGCAACGTGATCGCGGGCGCGCGCAGCACGGGCGCCAACGTGAACCTGCAGTTCGCAACGGCCACAGGCAACCGCATCGTTGGCAACTACCTGGGCACCAATGCCAGCGGCACGCCGCTGGGCCTGGGCGGCGAGGGGGTGTACATCCGCATCGGCGCAACGAACAACCAGGTCGGCGGCACCGCACCCGGCGAAGGCAACCTGATCGCCGGCAGCGGCCTGGCCGGCGTGGCGGTCCACACAGATGCCGGCACCGGCAATGCCGTTCTCTCCAACAGCATCCATTCGAATGGCGGGCTGGGCATCGACCTGGGCGCGACCGGCGTGACGGCCAACGACGCGGGCGACGCCGACACCGGCGCCAACAACCTGCAGAACTACCCCGTGCTGACGCTGGCGCGCACCAATGGCAGCGGCAGCTTCGAGATCACGGGCAGCATCAACAGCACGGCCAACACCTACATCCGCATCGAGCTGTTTGCCAACACGGCCAACGATGCCAGCGGCTACGGCGAGGGCCAGACCTACCTGGGCTTCGTCAACGTGCTGACCAACGCCAGCGGCAATGCGAGCTTCTCGACCACGCTGAGTGCGACGGTGGCCGCCGGTGCCTTCATCTCGGCCACGGCCACGAAGTCGGTGGCGGGCTACGGCAGCTTCAGCGACACCTCGGAGTTCGCCAAGAGCGTGGTGGCGATCTCCGCCGCGCAGAACACGCTGGTCGTGACCACGGCGGCCGACACCCTGGACGGCGACACCACCAGCATCTCCACGCTGCTGGCCACCAAGGGCGCGGACGGCTTCATCAGCCTGCGCGAGGCGCTCATCGCGATCAACAACACGCCGGCTGGCAGCCTGCCCACGCTGGTGAACTTCGCCATCGCCGGCGACGTGGTGCACACCATCACGCTCGCGTCGGCGCTGCCCTCCATCAGCAGGCCGGTGGTCATCGACGGCACGACGGACACCGGCAGCGTCACGGCCAACGGTGGCCGGCCGGCCATCGTCATCAACGTCAACGGCATCGTGGGCGACGGCCTGCGGCTGAACGCCGGCTCCGGCGGCTCGACCATCCGCGGCCTGGTGATCCAGAACTACGGCGCGGGAGCGGACACCTCGGCCATCCGCATCATGACGGGCTCCGACGGCAACACCATCGCCGGCAACTACCTGGGCGCCATCGGGGCGGCCGGCGAGCAGGTCGTCGGCATGGCCTCCGGCGACGACGGCATCTGGATCCAGAGCAGCAACAACACCATCGGCGGCAGCACGGCGGCGGACCGCAACGTGATCGGGCTGGATGGGCGCTCGGACATCACGACCTACGGCATCCTGGTCACCGTCGGCAACGGCAACCAGATCCTGGGCAACTACGTGGGCGTGAACGCCAGCGGCACGACGGGCTTCACAGGCGTGCAGTCGGGCATCTGGGTCAACAGCGCCAACGCCGCCAACACGCGCATCGAGAACAACCTGGTCTCGGGCGCCGGCGACATCGGCGTCGGCATCAACACCAGCGGCGCGGGCACGCAGGTGCTGAACAACCGCATCGGTATCAATGCGGCGGGCACGGGTCTCATCAGCACCACCGCGACGTCCGCCATCGTCGTGTACGCCAGCGGCTCCGGCATGGTGGTCAGCGGCAACTGGATCGGCAGCACCCTGCTGTCGGGTATCACCGTGCAGAGCGGCACCAGCGGGATCACCATGCAGGGCAACCGCATGGGCACCGACCTGGCCGGCACCGCCAACTGGGGCGGCCAGCAGAGCGGCATCCGCGTCAGCGGCGACAACCACCTGATCGGCGGCACCACGCCGGGCCAGGGCAACACCATCGCTTACGCCAGCCAGCAGGGCACCGGGGCCGACGCCATCAGTGTGCTCGCCGGGACCGGCCACGCGATCCTGGGCAACAGCATCTACGGCACCCGCGTCACCAGTGGGGCGCTGGGCATCGACCTGGGCCAGAACGGGGTCACGGCCAACGACACGGGCGACGCCGATACCGGTGCCAACAACCTGCAGAACTACCCCGTGCTGGCGCTGGCGCGCACCAACGGCAGCGGCAGCTTCGAGATCACAGGATCGATCAACAGCACGGCCAATACCTACCTTCGCATCGAGCTGTTCGCCAACACCAGCACCAGCGCTGACGGCTATGGCGAAGGCCAGACCTGGCTGGGTTTTGTCAACGTGCTGACCGATGGCGCGGGCAACGCGAGCTTTTCCACCACCCTGGGCGCCACGGTGGCCGTGGGCGCCTACATCTCGGCCACGGCGACAAAGTCGGTCGCTGGCTACGGCAGCTTCAGCGATACGTCGGAGTTCGCCAGGAGCGTGGTGGCCATCTCCACCGTGCAGAACACGCTGGTGGTGACCACCGCGGCCGACACCACGGACGGCGACACCACCAGCCTGTCCACGCTGCTGGCCAACAAGGGCGCGGACGGCTTCATCAGCCTGCGCGAGGCGCTCATCGCCATCAACAACACGCCGGCCGGCAGCCTGCCCACACTGGTGAACTTTGCCATCGCCGGTGCCGGCGTGCACACCATCACGCTGGCCACTGAATTGCCAGCCATCACCCAGCCGGTGTTCATCGATGGCCGCAGCGACGACAGCTTCGCGGCCAACGGCAGCCGGCCGGCCATCGTGCTGGTGGGCAATGGCAGCACCGGCACCTGGTGGGGCCTGCAGTTGAGCACTGGCAGTAGCGGCAGCACCATCAGCGGCCTCGTCGTTAAGGGTTTTGCGACCGCCATCTACATCGGCCCCGACTCGTCCGGCAACACCATCGTCGGCAACTACCTAGGCCAGTTGGGAACGGACGGCAGCCTCTCGGGCAGCGCCACCAACAACTTCGGTATCAATGTACGCGGTGCAAACAGCGTCATTGGCGGCACGGCCGCGGCCGACCGCAACATCGTCAGCGGAAACACCAACACCAACATCCTGTTGGAAAATGCCACCGCAGTGGGCAACCGTGTGCTGGGCAACTTCATCGGCACGAATGCGAGCGGCACGGTCACCGGCTCCAGCGGAGGCTACGGCGTCTCCACGACTGCGGGCGCCTCCAACAACCAGATCGGCGGCACCGGCGCAGGCGAAGGCAATCTGATTGCCGGCAATGCCCAACAGGGCATCTACATGGCCATCTCCGGTGGCACGGGCAACGCGGTGCTGGGCAACAGCATCTATTCCAACAGTGGCCTGGGCATCGACCTGGGCCCATCCGGCGTGACGGCCAACGACACGGACGACGCCGACACCGGCGCCAACAACCTGCAGAACTTCCCGGTGCTGACGCTGGCGCGCACCAACGGCGCCGGCAGCTTCGAGATCACGGGCACCATCAACAGCACGGCCGACACCTACATCCGCATCGAGCTGTTCGCCAACACGGCCAACGATCCCACCGGCTACGGCGAAGGCCAGACCTACCTGGGCTTCGTCAACGTGCTGACCAATGGCAGCGGCAACGCGAGCTTCTCGACCACACTGTCGGCCACGGTGGCGGCAGGTGCCTTCATCTCGGCCACGGCCACGAAGTCGGTGGCCGGCTACGGCAGCTTCAGCGACACCTCGGAGTTCGCCAGAAG
>DATKFT010000188.1:0-15416 GCA_035544335.1 Pseudorhodoferax sp. | reverse complement strand
CGTAGGTCGATGGGGTGACGACCACCACGCGCTGCGTGCCGGTGCGCCGCTGCAGCGCGCGGTAGTCGGCCACGCTGGCGTCCGGCGGCGTGAGCCGCGCGCCGGGCACGGCCGCGAAACGGCCGTCGTAGACGTGCACATGGCAGTCGCAGGCCAGCGGTGGCACCGGCACGCGGGCACGGCCCTGCCCCGCCGAGAACGGTGCGACCACCGTCTCTTCGTGTTGGATCGGCATCTCGCGCTCTGGCGGATGGGTGCTGTGCTCAGTCGACCTTGGCGCCGGATTCCTGCACGACCTTGCCCCAGCGCACGATCTCGCTGCGGACCAGGGCCGCGAACTGCTCCGGTGTGCCCGAACGCGCGTCGGCGCCCTGCGCCGCCAGCTTGGCCTTGACCTCGGGATCCTGCAGCGCCTTGTTGAAGGCGGTGTTCAGCTTGGCGACCACGTCCTTGGGCAGCCCGTCCGGGCCGGCCACGCCGAACCAGGTGACGGCCTCGAAGCCCTTGTAGCCCGACTCGGCCACCGTGGGCACCCCCGGCAGGTCGGCCGTGCGCTGCTGCGAGGTCACGGCCAGCGCGCGCATCTTGCCGTTCTTGATGTAGCCGATCAGCGTGGGCACGGACGAGACGTACATCTGGATCTGGCCGCCGATCAGGTCGGTCGAGCCCTGGGCCGCGCCCTTGTAGGGCACATGCGTGAACTTCACGCCCGCGGCCTTTTGCAGCAACTCGGCCGCCAGGTGGGCCACCGTGCCGTTGCCAGAGCTCGCGTAGTTCAGCGACTCGGGCCTGGCCTTGGCCGCGGCGACCACATCGGCCAGCGTCTTGTAGGGCGAGTCGGCCGCCACCACCACGACCAGCGGTGCCTGGGCCACGAGGCCGATGGCGTCCAGGTCCTTCTCGGGCTTGTAGGGCAGCCGGGGGTACAGCGTGGGGTTGATCGCCAGGTTGCTGGTCTGGCCCAGCACCAGCGTGTAGCCGTCGGGCGGCGCCTTGGCCGCGGCGTCCACGCCCAGGTTGCCGCCCGAGCCGGGCTTGTTGTCGATGATGATGGACCAGCCATTGGTGGTCGCCACCTTGTTGGCCACCTCACGCGCGATGAGGTCGGTGCCGCCGCCGGCCGGGAACGGCACGACCAGGCGGATCGGCCGCGATGGCCAGGCTGCCTGGGCCGCGGCCTGCGTGCTGGCAAGGCTGGTGCCGACGGCGGCGATCGCCGAGGCGACCAGGACGAGGCGGCGCGTGGCACCGGGGCGGCGGATGGCGGGCATGGCTTGTCTCCAGATGGCCGAACTGCCGTGGCGCAAGGACTGCGGGGCCGGCGTTCGATGGCGGCAAGTATTCGCCTGCGACTCCTATGGGTCCAATCGAATCTTTCTTGAAACCGATAAATGCGGCTTTGGTGGTTCAGACCAGCATCTCGCGCCCCGCATGGCGCACCAGCAGGTCGATCAGCCGCTGCGTTGCGGGCGAGACATAGCCGCTGTCGCGCCAGGTGGCGACCAGCCGGCGCCGCATGGTCAGCGCCGGCAGCTCGACCTCGCGCAGCCCGGCGCCCGAACGGCCGGCCTGCAGGTGCAGGCGCGAGATGAAGCTCAGCAGGCCGGTCTCGCCGATCAGCGTGGGCAGCATCAGCAGCATGGTGGACTCCACCTGCACCACGGGGCGCGGCAGGTTGTGGCGCTCGAAGGTCTGGTCCAGCCAGTCGCGCGTGGGGGCGCCGGCCGTCTGCAGCACCCAGCGCCACTGCACGAGGTCCCTGAGCGCGGGCCGGGGCCTGGCGAACACCGGATGGCCGGCGTGCGCGGCCACGACGATGGTGTCCTCGGCCAGCAGCCGCGAGGTCAGGCCGGGCTCCCGGGCCCCCTCGGTGCCGACCATGAGGTCGATGTCGCCGGCGCGCAGCAGCGGCGTGAGCGCGTCGACCAGCGCCACCTGGGTGCGCAGCGTGACCTCGGGCGCCTCGGCGATGAGGTCGCGCGCCACAGGCGGCAGCAGGAACTGCGCGGCCGTGGGCACGATGCCCAGCTTGACGTGGCCGACCAACCCGCGGCCGATGTCGCCGATCTCGCGCCGCGCGCTCTCCACATCGAGCCGCGTGCGCTGCGCCCAGCGCTGCAGCGCGCGGCCGGCGGCCGTGAGCTTGATGCCGCGGCCGGTCTTCTCGAACAGCGCCGCGCCGCAGGCCTCCTCGTGCCGGCGCACGCAGCTGGTCAGCGCGGGCTGGGTGCGGTGCAGCCGCTCGGCCGCACGGCCCATGTGCTCCAGCTCGGCGATGACTTCGAAATACTGCAGGTCGCGCAGGTCCAATCCAGCCTCCGGGGAATCGTGCGGCCGGATCGTGCCACAGCCCGCGGCATCTCAGTCCGCGACGATGGCCTGCAGGTGCGCCGGGCTCGGCGCGGTCTCCCCGCGCTCGATGCGCGCGATCACCTCGTTCACGCGCCGGTGCAGCCGCACATCCACGCCCACCTCCTCCCCGCGCCGCGCCACCAGGCCGTTGATGGCCTCGGTCTCGGTGCGCCGGCCCTTCTGGATGTCCTGGCCCATGGAGGGCCGCTGCGTGTCGCTGCGCGAGTAGGCGACCGCCATGATCTGCTGCGTGATCGCCTCGTAGGCCGCGCGGTCCTCGTCGGCGCGCGCGAGCACTTCCAGGTCCAGGCCGCCGACCGGCTCCAGCGCCAGGCCCAGCGCGCGCCCGACGCGGATGCAGGAGCTGCCCAAGCGCACCGTGAGGTCGCGCGCCACGTCGTTCAGGTCGCGCTGGCGCCCGGTCAGGCCCGTCAGCGCGCAGACGCCGTTGCGCATGGCGTTGATCGTGAGCTTGGACCAGCGCTCGCCCCACAGGTTGCTGGTCAGCTTGCAGCTGTCGCCATGGGCCAGCAGCGCGGCCACCCGCTGCGCGCGCGGCGTGACCTGGCCGTGCATCTCGCCCACGCGCATGCCGGCCTTCTTCTCGTCGCCCAGCGGCGAGTTGCGCACGATCTGTCCCGGCGCCACCAGCTCGGCCGCCAGCGCGCTGACCGACACGCCCAGCACGCGCCCGAAGCCGGCCACACCGGCGATCACATCCTCGTGGATGCCGTTCTGCAGCGAGACCAGGCAGGCCGTGGGCGCCAGGTAGGGCAGCACGAGTTCGGTGGCCCAGCGCGTGTCGTAGGACTTGACCGCGATGAAGGCCACGTCGAAGGGCTGCTCGCGCACGCAGCGCTGCAGCTCGCCCACATGCAGCGCGCGCACGGGCGTCTGCACGGCACCGGCGCCGTCCATGCCCTGCACGCGCAGGCCTTCGCGGCGCATGGCCTCCACATGCTCGGGCCAGGCGTCGACCAGCGTCGCGTCCACCCCGGCCTTGGCCATGTGGGCGCCCACGTAGCCCCCCACCGCCCCCGCTCCCACGATGCATACCCTTGTCATGTCGCTCTCCTTGTCAAAAACCCCAGCGCTGCGCCTCGGTGGCCAGCCTCTCCTGCGCGGCCAGCAGTTCGGCGTGGATGGCCGGCAGGCGCTCCTCGCCGTACAGCCCCGGCGGCCCCAGCAGGCACAGCGCCGCGAAGGCCGCACCGTCGCTGCCGCGCAGCGGCACGGCGCAGGCGTGCACGCCCGGCACCACGTCGCCCAGGTTCACGCCGAAACCATGGCGGTCCGAGCGCTCGCGCATGCGCTGCAGCGCACCCAGCCGCTCGGTGCCGCAGCGCGCGATCTCCTGCGCCACGTTGTCCAGCAGCACGGCGCGTTGCGCGGGCGCGGCCAGCGTCTGCAGGATGGCCACGCCGGCCGCCGTCGTGAACAGCGGCCGGCGGTTGCCCGGGTAGAGCACCGAGCCCGTGAGCGGCAGGCTCCCGGCGCGCAGGCAGCACACGTACTCGTTGCCGCTGCGCAGCACCAGCACGGCCACGCCGGCCATGCGCCGCGCGAAGGCCGCCAGCTGCGTCTCCGCGCGGCGCTGGAACTGCGCGTGGTCGGGCAGCGCCAGGCCGAGTTCGAACAGCAGCGGCCCGGGCAGGTAGTGGCGGTCGCTGGCGCGCTGCAGCACCAGACGCTCGGCCACCAGGCAGGCCAGCATGCGGTGCACGGTGCCGCGGTCGATGCCGCTGGCCGCGGCCAGATCCGACAGCCGCCAGCCGAACTGCGGTCGCGCGGCCACCAGGCGCAGCAGGCTGATGCCGCGGCCCAGGCTGCGCGTGCCCTGGCGCTCCGTGCCGGCTTCGGTGGACGCAGCGCGCGCCGTCACCGCACGAAGGCCAGCGAGAAGGCCGGCACATAGGTCACGAGGAACAGCACCACGACCATCATGAGCACGAAGGGCATGATCGCGCGCGCCACTTCCCAGAGCTTGAGCCTGGCGATCGCCATGCCCACGAACAGGCAGTAGCCGATCGGCGGGGCCGCCATGCCGATGGCGACGTTGGTCACGATCATGCTGCCGAAGTGGATGGGGTCGACACCGTACTGCCGCGCGATCGCGATCAGCATGGGCCCCAGGATGACCATGATGGCCACCTCGTCCATGACGGCTGCGAGCAGGAAGAAGCCGACGTTGAGCGCCGCCAGCATCATCCACTTGGTGTGGACGTGCGCGGCCAGCCAGCCCGTCAGCGCGGGCGCCAGCTGCTCCTGCGCGACCAGCACGCCGAAGCCCTGCGAGAAGCCCACGATGGCCAGCACCATGGCCGTGGTGGAGATCGCGCGCGTGATGGTGCCGCCCAGCTGCGCAAGCTTGAGCGAGCGCTCGATGCACAGCGCGACGAACAGCGCGTAGAGGCAGGCCACGACGGCGGCTTCGGTCGGCGTGAACAGCCCCAAGTAGATGCCGCCCAGCACGATGAGGGGCGCCAGCAGCACCCACACGCCCTCGCGCAGCGCCGCGGCGATCTCGCGCAGGCTGGCGCGCGGGCTGCGCGCCACGCCGCTGCGGCGCGCATGCAGCAGCACCAGCGCCGCCATGCCCGCGGCCATCAGCAGGCCCGGCAGCACGCCCGAGAGGAACAGCTTGGCGATGGACTGCTCGGCGATCACGCCCCAGACCACGAAGGCGATGGACGGCGGGATCAGCGGCGCGAGCACGCCGGCCGACACGCACAGGGCCGTGGCGTAGGCGCGCGAGTAGCCGCGCTCGGCCATGGCCGGGATCATGACCGCGCCGATGGCGGCCGTGGTCGCCGGCGCCGATCCGCTGATGGCCGCGAACACCAGTGCCGCCAGGATGGTGACCAGGCCCAGCCCGCCCGGCAGGTGGCGCACGAACACATCGGCCACCTGCACGAGCCGGCGCGACAGCCCGCCCGCCGACATGATCTCGCCGGCGAGCATGAAGAACGGAATGGCCAACAGGCTGAAGCTCTGCGTGCCGGCGACCAGGGTCTGCGGCAGCAGCATGGGGTCCATGCCGGTCACGGCGATGGCGCCGACCACGCAGATCGCCAGCGCGAACGCGAAGGGCACGCCCAGCAGCACGAGCGCCGCGAAGCCCAGCGAGAGGATGGCGGCGACGGCGCTCATGCCGTGCTGTCCGGTTCGCCGCCGGCCCGCAGGCCGCGCAGCAGGCGTTCGAGGCCGAACACGGCCACCAGCACGCCGCAGGCCACGCAGCTCGCGTAGAGCAGCGGCATGGGGTAGCCGATGGCGGCCGAAGTGGTGCCGACCGCGCTCTCGGTGTAGTGCCAGCCGGCCACGGCCAGGTACAGGCCCGTGCCGGCCACGGCCGCCAGCACGAGGCGCTCGGCGCCGCGGCGCAGCGCGGGCGGCAACACATCGAGCAGCATGTCCATGCGCACATGGATGCCTTCGCGCACGCCGTAGGCCAGGCCCAGCAGCGCGGTCCAGCTGAAGGCCAGCAAGGCCACCTCCTCGGACCAGGACGGCGGCGCGTTGAAGACCGAGCGCATGAGCACCTGGATGGCCAGGGCCGCCAGCATCAGCAGCGTGAGCGCCTGCACGCTCCAGCGCGTGGCCGTGGCCAGCGCGTCCACCACATCACGCGCCGCGCTCTTCATTTCGCGGCAGCGAGCACGGCGTCGATCAACGCGCCCTGCCCGGCCTTGCGCGCCTTGTCGTAGACCGGCGCCACGGCCTGGCGGAAGTTCGCGACGTTGCCGATCGCGTTGACCTGCATGCCGGCCTTCTGCAGGCTGGCCAGGGCCTGCGGTGCCTGGCCGGCCATGGCGCGGCGCTGCTCCAGCACCGCCTCCTTGGCGGCGGCCTGCACCCAGGCCTGCTGCTGGGCCGGCAGCCGGTCCAGCAGGCGCTTGCCGATCAGCAGCTCGTAGGCCGTGAAGGTGTGCTGGGTCAGCGACAGGTACTTGGCGAACTCGTTGACCTTGAGCGGCTCGATCAGCGCGACGGGCAGCTCCAGCCCGTCGATCGTGCCTTGCTGGATGGCCGTGATGGTCTCGCCCCAGGCCATGGGCACGGCCGCGCCGCCGAGTGCGTTGACGAGGTCGATGTAGATCGGGTTCTGCATCACACGGACCTTGACGCCGCCCATGTCGGCGGGCTGCACCACCGGGCGCTTGTTGTTGATGAGGCTGCGGAATCCGCCCTCGAAGTAGCCCAGCACCACGGCGCCCTTGGCCGCCAGGCGCTTGGCCAGGTCGGCGCCGACCGCACCGTCCAGCACACGCTGCACATGGGCCTCGTTCTCGAACAGAAAGGGCAGCTCCAGCACGCCGAAGGCCGGCTCGGTCTGCGCGGTCACGGCGTTGGTGACCACGGCCGCGTCCACGGTGCCGAAGCGCACGCCCTCGACGAGCTGCTTGTCGTCGCCGATCTGGCGGTTCGGGTAGAGCTGCACCTGCATGGCGCCGCCCGACTGCTTCTCCAGCGCCTGCTTGAACGCGCGCGCGCCGATGGCCAGCGGGTCGGTGGCGCCGTCCGAGGTGGGCCAGCCCAGCTTGAGCGTGGTGGGCTGCTGGGCCTGGGCGGCGCCGATGGCCGTGCAGCACAGGGCCAGCGCGGCGGCCTGGAGGAAATGTCGGGTGCGCATGTTTGTCTCCGGTGGGTGGGTCGTCAGAAGCCGTACAGGCGGGCCGGGTTGTCGGCGAGGATGCGGTCGAAGCTGCGCGCATCCGGTGCCCAGCCGTGCAGCGCAGCCAGCACCTGGGCCGAGTCCACCGCGAAGGGCGGGCTGATGTCGTGCGGGTGCGGCCGCGTGCCGGGTTGCGGGTGCGGCCAGTCGCTGCCCCAGAGCATGAAGTCGAGCCCGGCCGCGATGAAGGCGCGCGCGATGGGCGCCATGTCGGCGTAGCCCGCCGCCGTGGACAGGCGGTACGGCGCCGACAGCTTCACGTAAGCGCGGCCTTCCGCCACGAGCGCCAGCACCTCGCGCAGCCCCGGCTGGTCCACGCCGCCGGCCGCGTGCGCGCCGGCATAGTGGTCCAGCACCACAGGCACGGGCAGCGCCCGCAGCACGGCCTGGCAGGCCGCGAGCAGCGGCAGGTTGGCGTAGACCTGCACATGCCAGCCCAGCGGCGCCACGCGCGCGGCGGTCTCGCGCAGCTGGGCGGTCGCGTCGGCCACGTCGCTCGCGCGGTCGATCTCCAGGTTCACGCGCACGCCGCGCACGCCCAGCTGGTGCATGGCGTCCAGGTCCGCCTCGGTCGTGCCCGCCCCGAGCACGGCCACGCCGCGCGCACGCGCCGGGCCCAGCTGGCGCAGCACCTGCAAGGTGGCGGCGTTGTCGTCCGCGTAGACGCTGGGCTGCACCACGACCACGCGCGCGATGCCCAGCGCGTCGTGCCAGGCCGCGAGCGCCTCGACCGAGGCCGGCGGCGGCGTGTAGCGCCGCGCGGGCGACCAGGGGTGCTCGCGCGGGTCGAGAAAGACATGGGTATGGCAGTCGCAGGCGCCCGCGGGCAGCTGCAGTTCGGGCTGGGGCTGGTCGTGCATGCCCTGCCTCACGCCACATCCAGGTTGCGTTCCACCACCTCGATCACGGTGGGGAAGTAGCGGCCGCCGTAGCCATGCGCCGCGGCCGCCGCGTAGTAGCGCCGCGCCAGGCCCGTGAAGGCGGCCGCGGTGCCGGTCTGCGCGGCCAGCTCCATGACATAGTCGATGTCCTTGAGCGCGTACTCGGGCGGAAAGCCGCCTTGCGGGAACACGCGCGGCAGCATGGCCTTGCGGCCGTGGTTGCGCAGCACGAAGCTGTCGCCCGAGCCCTTGGACACGGCGTCCAGCAGCAGTGCCGGGTCCACGCCGGCGCGCTGGCCCAGCACCATCATCTCGGCCAGCGCGGCCGTGTGCTCGAACACCAGCGCGTTGTTGACGAGCTTGACCACCTGGCCGCAGCCGACCTCGCCGCAGCGCGTGAGGTCCGAACCCATGTGCTGCAGCCAGGGCGCGATGCGCTCGAACAGCGCGGGGTCGGCGCCGACCATGATGCTGAGCTCGCCACGCCGCGCAGCCTCGGCCGTGCGCGCCACGGGCGCGTCGGCGAACGCGATGCCCAGCTCGGCCAGCCGCGCCGCGACGCTGCGCGCCATGGCCACCGTGCAGGTGCTGAGGTCCACGATGGTGGCGAGCCGGCGCGCGCCACCGCCCGCATGGGCCAGGCCGTCCGGCCCCAGGCACACGGCCTCGACCTGGGCGCTGCCGGGCAGCGACAGGAACACCACGTCGGCCTCTCGCGCGAGCTCGGCCAGCGAGGCCGCGCGGCGCGCCTGCGTGCCGTCCAGCACCGCGTAGGCGGCCGGGTTGGCGTCGAAGGCGATGAAGCCGCCCGCGTGCTTGCCGGCCAGGTTCCAGGCCATGGGGCCGCCGATGTTGCCCAGGCCGACGAAGCCGAGCACGGGCAGGGATTGCGCTGTCATGCGAAGAATCTCCGGGGTGCAGGCCGGCCTGCTGGCGCAGCCGGCATGGGGAAGGAAACGACCTGGGGGCACGCGGCTTGCTGGCGCCGCGCGGGAACGGCGGTCGCCGCTATTCCATCTTGATCTGCGCGGTCTTGACGATGTCGCGCCACCTGCGCGTCTCGGCCGCCTGGAACTCGCGCAGGGCCTGCGCCGAGCCGCTGCCGGCCTGGCCGCCCTGCTTCTCGATCCAGCCCTTGAGCTCCGGGCTGGCCAGCGCGGCCGCCACGTCGGCGCCGACCTTGGCCAGGATGGCGGGCGGCGTGCCGGCCGGCGCGTACAGGCCCCACCAGGCGCTGACCTCGAAGCCGGGCAGCTTGCCGGCCTCGGCCACCGTGGGCACCTCGGGCAGCTGGGGTGTGCGCTGCGCGCTCGTGATGCCCATGGCGCGCGCGGCGCCGGCCTGCACATGGGGCAGCAGCACCGAGCTGTTGTGGAACAGCACCTCGTAGTGGCCGGCCAGCAGGTCGGTCGTCATCTGCGAACTGGCCTTGTAGGGAATGCCTTCCATCTGGATGCCCGCGCTCTGGTTCAGCAGCACGGCCGACAGGTGCGGCGTGGTGCCGCCGCCCGGGTGGCCGTAGCGCAGCCTGCCCGGGTTCTGCTTGGCGTAGGCGATGAGCTCCTGCAGGTTCCTGGCCGGCACGCTGGGATGCACGACGAGCAGGTTGGGCAGCTGCATGAGCAGCGCGATGGGCTCGAAGTCCTTCACGGGGTCGTAGGGCATCTTCTCGAGGATGCTGGAACCCACGGCCATGCCCGCGCTCGTGCTGAGCACCAGCGTGTAGCCGTCCGCGGGCTGGCGCGCGCCGCGCTCGGTGCCCGTGATGCCGCCCAGGCCGGGCACGTTCTCGACCACGACGGACTGCTTCCAGGCCGCGCCCAGGTGGTTGGCCAGCAGCCGCGCGATCGCATCGGGGCTGCTGGCGGTGCCGGCCGCCACCAGCAGCTTGACCGGCTTGCTCGGATAGGGCGTGCCCTGCGCGGCGGCGCCCCACGCGGCCATGGCCAGCGTGGCACCGAGGCAGGCCCTGCAGGCCTGGCGAAGAATCTTCTGGAACATGGGGTGGGTCTCCTGTGTCGTTGTCAGCACGTGGGCGCCGTGGTGCCGCTGCGCGCATGGACGAAGCGGGCGATCGCGTCGATGGCGCGCGCCGTGGCCGGCGCGTCGGGCCTCTTGTTGACGAAGCCCTCGGCCTCGCCTTCGAACCACTGCAGCGTCAGTTCGCCGCCGGCCTGGCGGTAGGCCTGGGCGAAGCGCTCGAGCTGCGCGCGCGGGTGCACGAGGTCGCGCTCGCCCTGCAGGCACAGCACGGGCGGCAGGGCCAGGTCCTCGCCGCGCTCCAGCGCCAGCACGGGGTTGCCTTCGGCCATGGCCTCTTCGCTGCCCCAGTACTTCAGGTGGTCGGGCAGCACGCGGCCGATCGCTTCTGGCGCGGGACGGCCGCTGTCCTGCCATTCGCGCGCATAGCGGTAGCGGCCCAGCGGGTCGATCACGGGCCAGCACAGCACGGCGAAGGCGACGCTGGCGTCGATGCCGGCGCCGCCTGGCAAGGGCAGCGCGGCGTAGCGCGGGTCCTGCGGCCGCATCGCGGCCAGCATGGCCTGGTGCGCACCGCTGGACAGGCCCATGAGGCCCAGGCGGGCCGCATCGCAGCCCCAGGCCCCGGCGCGTGCCTTGAGCCAGCGCACGGCGTGGTTGATGTCGGCCAGCGAAGCCGGGTAGCCGACCTGCGGTGGCATGCGGAAGTCCAGCGCCGCCACGGCGATGCCGCGCTGCGCCAGCGCGCGGTTCAGGCGGTCTTCGTCGAGCCGGTCACCGCGGCACCAGGCGCCGCCGTGCACCTCGGCCAGCAGGGGAAATGGACCCGCGCCGGCAGGCCGGTACACGCGCAGCAGCAGCGATGTGCTGCCGTGCCGCAGGTATTCGATGTCCTCGACTTCGATGTCGTCGGAAGTGTGCGCCGCCAAGGCTTGTCTCCGTGCGTGGTGGTTGGGCTGCGGCAACCATAGTCCCGCAGGCTCCCCAGCCGCACGAACGCGGGCAGCACTTTTTCAACCTGTGAACTTCCGGGCTGGGCGGCCACGGCGAACATGGCGCACAGGCAGCCCCGGGCGGCGCAGCATCCCGCGCCACTTCGGCGGCGTACAAACGGATCATGCTGGCCAGCCGCTCGGCCGTTGGCGAGAACCTGCGGCCGCGGACCTTCCACAAGCCCACCGTCCGCCTGAGCGGTGGCGAGCAGATCGCGCAGGTCCTCCGATTCTTCGAAATTCTCCCGGGAAGTGCAAGGCGCGGAAAAATGGCCGCCCCCAGCCCCATCTGGGCCGTGGCGATCCGTGTCTGCGCCTGGGCACACCCGTGCCTGGGCGTGAGGTTCACGCGAACGCGCAGCGCCGCACGGTCGCGCAGCACACGCGGTGGGGTCGCACGGCTCAGCAGCAACAGAGAAGACGCCGCGATCGGCACCGCGGCCATGGACACACGGCCCTTCTGCAGGGCCAGCGGTTCCTGGATGTCCCGCACCCCTGCGTCCATTTCGCGCAGGCCACGCTGCCCGCCCCGCCGCCACCACCACGGTGGCGGCAGGCGTGCATCACATCTGCTCGATCATGACCTGGCCGAAGCCCGAGCACGACACCTGCGTCGCACCGTCCATGAGCCGCGCGAAGTCGTAGGTGACCTTCTTGGACAGCACGGCCTGCTCCATCGCGTGGATGATCAGGTCGGCGGCTTCCTTCCAGCCCATGTGGCGCAGCATCATCTCGGCCGACAGGATCAGCGAACCGGGGTTCACGTAGTCCTTGTCGGCGTACTTGGGTGCCGTGCCGTGCGTGGCCTCGAACATGGCGACCGTGTCGGACAGGTTCGCGCCGGGTGCGATGCCCATGCCGCCGACCTGGGCCGCCAGCGCGTCGGAGATGTAGTCGCCGTTCAGGTTCAGCGTGGCGATCACGTCGTACTCGGCCGGGCGCATCAGGATCTGCTGCAGGAAGGCGTCGGCGATCGCGTCCTTGACCGTGATCCACTTGCCGGTGTGCGGGTTCTTGAGCCGGCACCAGGGGCCGCCGTCGATGCGCTCGGCACCGAACTCGCGCTCGGCGAGCGCGTAGCCCCAGTCACGGAAGGCGCCTTCCGTGAACTTCATGATGTTGCCCTTGTGCACCAGCGTGACGCTGGAGCGCTGGTGGTCGATCGCGTACTGGATTGCCTTGCGCACCAGGCGCTCCGTGCCCTCGCGCGAGACCGGCTTGACGCCGATGCCCGAGGTGTTGGGAAAGCGGATGGTGGTGACGCCCATGTCCTTCACCAGGAAGTCGATGAGCTTCCTGGCCTGGTCGGTCTCGGCTGCGAACTCGATGCTGGCGTAGATGTCTTCCGAGTTCTCGCGGAAGGTGACCATGTTGGTCTTCTCGGGCTCCTTGAGCGGCGAAGGCACGCCCTTGAAGTACTGCACGGGGCGCAGGCAGACGTACAGGTCGAGCTGCTGGCGCAGCGTGACGTTCAGCGAGCGGATGCCACCGCCCACGGGCGTGGTCAGCGGGCCCTTGATGGACACCAGGTGGTCGCGCACGGCGGCCACGGTCTCCTC
Organism: Pseudorhodoferax sp.; assembly: GCA_035544335.1. GTDB lineage: Bacteria > Pseudomonadota > Gammaproteobacteria > Burkholderiales > Burkholderiaceae_C > Pseudorhodoferax. The sequence continues at coordinate 2,977 of DATKFT010000188.1, read as the reverse complement.
GGGCAGCCAGACATCGGGGCCGTAGACGCGCGTGGCCTTCTCGCCGGCGTAGACCTCCATCCACTGGATGCTGCGCTGGCCGCCGTAGGCCTTGGCCACCGCCGCATCGACGACCTTGCGCATGACCGGCGTGATGTCGCGGCCCGTGCCGTCGCCCTCGATGAACGGGATGATGGGCTCGTCGGGAACGTTCAGCGATCGGTCGGCGTTGGCCGTGATCTTGCGGCCGCGGGCGGGCGGCGCGATGTGTTGGTACATGGTGGGAATAGCTCCGGCGCAGGCTTCAATATCTGAGACGCGGTGCGCAGCGGGCTTCGCACCGGACGAAAGGCGCGGCGATTTTAGGGCCTGTGCCGCTCACCCGCCCGCGGCGCGGACGGCCCTCACGCAGCGCCCGTGCGCCACTGCGCAGCCGGCAGCTCGCCCAGGTCCCAGAACAGGCCGGCCATGATCTGCAGCCCTTCGCGCGCGGTGCTGGCCAGCAGGTGCTCGTTGGGTGCGTGCTGCGCGCATCCGGGGTAGGAGTGCGGGATCCAGATGGTCGGCAGGCCCAGCACATCGGCGAACGCATCGTTGGGAATGGTGCCGCCCAGGTTGGGCAGCACGGCCACGTGCTTGCCCGAGGTCCGGGCGAGCGAATCCGTGACCCGGCCGACCCAGTGGTTGTCCGGCGACAGGCGCGTGGCCGGCGCCGCCAACCCGAGCTCGACGCCGACATCGTGGAAGCCGTGGGCATCCAGATGCGCACGCACCGAGCGTTGCAGCGATCGCCAGTCGGTGCCGACCACGAAGCGGAGCTGGCAGCAGGCTTTGGCCGATGCCGGGATGGCGGCCACCGGGTTGCTCGCGTTGCCTGCCGTCATCGCCAGGATCTCGAGCGTGTTCCAGCCGAAGACCCGCTCCGCGGGCGACAGGCCGGGCTCGCCCCAGTCCAGGTCGACGGCGGGATCGCCCGGATCGGTGCCGACCTGCAGGTCGGCGATGGCGGCGCGCACGGCCACGGGAATGGCCGGGGGGCGCAGGCCGTCGACCAGGATGCGCCCCTGTGCATCGACCAGGGTGGCCAGCGCATGGGCCAGCCGGGTCGCCGGGTTGCGCATCAGGCCGCCCCAGTTGCCGGAATGGTAGGCACGCTCGCGCGCCTTCAGCTCCAGATCGAAGTTGATCGCGCCGCGAGAGCCCAGGAACACGGTGGGCCGCTGGGCATTGATGCGGGGGCCGTCCGAGGCGATCAGCAGGTCCGCGCGCAGCGTGTCGCGCAACGCGTTGCAGATGGCCGTCAGGCCAGGGGAGCCGACCTCCTCCCCCATCTCGAACAGCAGCTTCACGTTGAAACCCAGCGGTTCGCCCGCGCGGGTCCGGCTGTCGATCACGGCGGCCAGGGCGCCCAGGTTGATGGTGTGCTGGCCCTTGTTGTCGGCACTGCCCCGGCCGTACAGGCGATCGCCTTCGGCGCGCAGGGTCCACGGGGCCAGGCCCTCGCGCCACTGCTCCTCCTGCCCGCGGACCACGTCGCCATGGCCGTAGACCAGCCCGGTGGGCAGGTCGGCCCGCTCGATGCGCTGGGCCACGAGAAACGGTGGCCCGCCCGCAACCGGGTTCTCGTGGACCACGCCTTCGAAGCCCAGCGCAGCGACCGAGGCCAGCAGTTCATCGATCAGGTAGGCGTGCAGGTCCGCCGCACGCGCAGCGTTCTGGCATTCGGTACGGAACGCCACCCGCCGCTGCAGATCGCCCAGGAAGGCGCCGCTGTCGAAGTAATGCTCGGCGTTTCGGATCGCTTGTTCTCGTGCCATGGTGGAGCGGCTCTCAGTCCAGTGGGAGGTCATAGAAGCGCTGGGCCGCCAGACCGAAGACCTCGTCCCTGGCAGCGGCGGGGGTCAGTTCCTGGGCGACATGCCACCAGCGGCCGTAGTCGCCGTTGCGCTCCAGGATCGGCCAATCGCTGGCCCACATCAGGCGGCCGTCGCCGAACGCCCCGAACAGCACCTCGGCGTAGGGCGCGAACACCTGCGCGTTCCAGCCGGGTGCGGCGCGCGTGGGCAGCGCCGACAGCTTGCAGGCCACGCGCGCATTGCCGGCCAGCGTGCGCATGCCGCGGGCCCAGGCCTGGAAGTCGGCGTCGCCGGCCTGCCAGTCGCGCACTTCGGGCTTGCCGCAATGGTTGATGCAGATGCGCAGCCCGGGGTGCCGCTCGGACAGCGTGACCAGGCTAGGCAAATGGCGCGGCTGGATGAGCGCATCGAAGCGCAGCCCGCGCTCGACCAGCAGCTCGAACACGGGCCGCAGTTCCGGGCGCAGCACCCAGGCCGCATCCTCGATGTCCTGCAGCATGGGGCGGACACCGCGGAACTTCGGATGCTGGGCGAACCGCGCCAAGCTGTCGGGCGCCTGCGGCGAGGCGAAATCCACCCAGCCCACGACGGCGGCCAGGTAGCGGTGCTGCGAGGCGAGCGACAGCAGGAAGTCGGTCTCCGCCGTGCTCGGCGCCGCCTGGATGACGACCGCATGCCCGATGCCGTGCGCGTCGAGCAGCGGCTTGAAATGTTCCGGCCCGTGGTCCCGGTACAGGAAGCCGCTGTCGGGCGTGAGCCAGCCGTAGTCGCCGCGTGCGATGTGCCACAGGTGGTGGTGCGCATCGATGCGCGGGGCCTGGGCGCGGCCGGGGGCCGGGCGTTCGCTGGATGCCATCACTGGGTCTGCAGGTTGACCGACTTGGCCATGGCCTGGTAGCGCGTGATTTCCGCGCGGTAGAGCTGCTCCAGCCGGGCCAGCGGCACCGGGTCGGGAACGGTGTTGCCCGCGCCTTCGTAGGCCTTGCGGATGTCCGGATTCTTGAGGCTTTCGTAGACGGCGGCGTGCAGCCGGGCAATGACCTCGGCGGGGGTGCGACGCGGCACCTGGATGCCGCCCCAGATGTCGAACTCCAGGCTTTCGAACCCGGGCCTGGCGGCCAGCGCCTCGACGTTGGGCAGGC
>DATKFT010000187.1:0-1620 GCA_035544335.1 Pseudorhodoferax sp. | reverse complement strand
GGTCGGCCAGGGTCTGGGCCGCGGCGGGCGCCGCGATGTACTGGCCGAACTCGACCACGCGCAGGCCGCGCAGCGGTGCGTCCGCGTCAACCGGCTGCATCGCGCGCTCCCGGCTGGCCGAACACCGGCTTGCGTTTTTCGAAGAAGGCCGCGGCGCCCTCGTGGAAGTCGGCACTCGCGAACAGGCCCGGCGCGTTGTCGAGCTGGAAATCCAGCGCCTGCTCCAGCGTCATCGGCCCCTGGCGCAGCCCTGCCTTGATGCGGCCATAGGGTTGCGCCGGCCCCTGGGCCAGCCGGCGCGCGAGCGCCTGGGCGGCCGGCAGCGCGTCGCCATCCGCCACATGCTCGTCGGCCAGGCCGATGGCCAGCGCCTCCGCGCCACGCACCTCGGGAGCCATCAGCATCAGCCGGCGCGCCTGCGCGCGGCCGATGCGTGCGGGCAGCGACCAGAACAGGGCCGCATCGGGCATGGCGCCCACGCGCGTGAACGCGCAGCAGAACGCGGCGCTGCGCCCGGCCACGACGAGGTCGCAGCAGGCGGCCAGGCCCAGGCCTGCGCCATAGGCCGGGCCGTCGACGGCGGCGATGACCAGCTTGTCGGCCAACGCGATGCGCCGGTACAGCCAGGCGCTGCGGCGCATGCCCGTGCGCACGGCGGTCTCGCTGCCGCCCGCCAGCTGGCGCAGGTCGCCGCCCGAGCAGAAGGCGCCGCCCGCGCCCGTGAGGACCGCGCAGCGCAGCGTCTCGTCGCGCTCGAGCTCCTCCAGGCCGGCCAGCAGGCCTTCGAGCACGCCGGGCGACTGCAGTGAATTGCGCGCCTGCGGCGCATGGATCGCGAGCTGCAGCACCGCGCCTTCGCGGGTGAGCAGCACGGCCGGTGTCGATGGTTCGCTCATGGGACTTCTCCAAGCAGTTCGTCGGCCAGGGCGGCCAGGTGGTGGTGCTGGTCGCCGTAGGCCGAGGCCGCCAGCGCCAGGCGGCGCACGCAGCGGCCCACCGCGTACTCCTCGGTCATGCCGATGGCGCCGTGCAGCTGGATGGACTCCTCCCAGACATGGCGGGCGACCTGGGCCGCGAGCGCGGCCGCCGCGTGGACAAAGCGGGCCTGCGGCGCCGCGGCCGCCGCGCGCACGAGCGCGCGCAGCTCCTCGATCTCCACGTACAGGTCCACGAGCCGGTGCTGGACGACCTGGTTCGCGGCGATGGCCTGGCCGAACTGCCGGCGCGTGCCCAGGTACTCGCGCGTGATGTCGAACGCACGCGCCATGCTGCCCACGGTCTCGGCCGCGTGCACCACGGCCGCGCGCTGCAGGGCCTGGGCCACGCAGGCATGCATCTCGGCCGGCTGGCCGTCGCGCAGCAGCTGCGCGGACGCGCCCTGCAGCTGCAGGCTGGCGGCCTGGCGGCCGTCGTAGAGCGCATGGACCTGCTGCTGCACGCCGCTGGCCTGCGCCTCGACCAGGAACAGCCCGAGCCGCTCGGCACCGCAGTGCGCAAGCAGCAGCCAGGCATCGGCGCCCGCAGCGCCCAACGCGAGCGCCTTGGCGCCGTCGATCTGCCAGGCCCCCTCCGCGCCCACGTCCGCGCCCACGTGCCGGGCCTGCGTGGCCACGGCACGCG
>DATKFT010000186.1:0-2006 GCA_035544335.1 Pseudorhodoferax sp. | reverse complement strand
GATCCAGCGGTAGAAGATGTCGCCGTACTCGTTGAGCCGGGGCAGAACGCACGCGCCCAGCTTGCGCACCGCAGCGAGGTCTGACGGCGTCAGGTCGTGCATCTGCAGCAAGCCGTCCACCGTCATGTCGCGAATGTCTGTTTGCATGAAAAACTCCCCGAATCCCCGCCGATCCCCGACACTTGTTGCAGATTAACACATAATTAATCGGCGGAATATGTGCAATTTCAGCGCGAATTTTGCCAAGAAAAACGGCATCGCGCACAGTGGAGCGGCGCTTCGATAATCGCGCCATGGACAGACTCAAGCAGCTGGAATCATTCGTGTCCGTGGCGACACGCGGCAGCTTGACCGCGGCGGCCAAGGCCGAGGGCGTGGCACCGGCCGTGATGGGGCGCCGGCTCGATGCGCTCGAGGAGCGGCTGGGTGTGCGGCTGCTGGTGCGCACCACGCGGCGCATCACGCTGACCTATGAAGGCACGGCTTTCCTGGAGGATTGCCAGCGCCTGCTCGTGGAGCTGGCCAATGCCGAGGCCAGCGTGGGGGCCGGCGGCGTCAAGGCCAGCGGCCATTTGCGCGTGACGGCGCCGGCCGGTTTCGGGCGCCGGCATGTGGCCCCGCTGGTGCCGCGCTTCCATGAGCTGCACCCCGAGGTGACGATCTCGCTGAACCTCAGCGACCGCGTGGTCGACCTGATGGGCGAGAACTTCGACTGCGCGGTGCGCGTGGGCGACCTGCCGGATTCCTCGCTGGTCAGTATCCGGCTGGCCGACAACCGGCGGCGCTGCGTGGCCGCGCCGCAGTTCCTGCGCCACCACGGCGTGCCGCGCCACCCCTCGGACCTGCCGCGCTTCGCCTGCCTGACGCTGTCCAGCGATGCTTCGCAGACGCGTGGCTGGGCCTTCTCGGTCCCCCGGGACCAGGGCGGCCACGAGGTGGTGCACTTCAAGCCCGGCGGCCCGCTGGACTGCTCGGACGGCCAGGTGCTGCACGACTGGTGCATGGCCGGCTACGGCATCGCCTGGCGCAGCACCTGGGAGGTGGAGGCCGAGATCGCGGCCGGCCTGCTGGTGCCCGTGCTCGACGCGTTCGCCGCCCCGCCCAACGGCGTCTATGCCGTGTTCCCGCAGCGCAAGCACCTGCCGCTGCGCGTGCGGCTGTGGCTGGACTTCCTGAAGGCGCAGTACGCGCAGCCGGAGTTCTGGGCCCAGCCGCGGCGCTGAGCGCTGCCGTTTTCGCGTTCCTTGCCAAAAGGCCTGGGGGCGGTGCGTCACCCGCAGGGCGCGAAACCGGCTCGCAAGCACAGGTTCCAAAGGCCGCGGAGCAGGCCATGCCCGCAGACGCGGTGGCCCGGCCTGCCCGGCCGCTGGAGGGGGATGGGATGGCGACACGCCGTGCGCCATCCGGACGGGGTGGTCTCGTTTCAATACACGTCGCGGCGGTAGCGGCCCTGGACGGCCAGTTGCGCCAGTGCCGCGTCGCCCAGGACTTCGCGCAACGCGGCGTCCACGCCCTCGGCCATGCCCTCGCTCTGGCCGCACACGTACACGGCGGCGCCGCGGGCCAGCCAGTCGCGCAGGGGGGCGGCATGCAGCCGCAACAGGTCCTGCACGTAGTGCGCGGGCGCGTCGGCGTCGCGCGAGAAGGCGCGGTCGAGCCGCTGCAGCACACCGTTTCGCAGCCAGGCCTGCAGGGCCGCATCGCACAGTGCGTCGCAGCGGCGCGTGCGTTCGCCGAACAGCAGCCAGGCCGGCGCGGCGGACTCGCCCGCCTGCGATGCGCGCGCGCGGGCCTTCAGGTGCGCCAGCAGGCCCGCCAGGCCGGTGCCGTTGCCGACCAGCACCAGGGGCACGGAGGCATGCGGGCCGTGGAAGCCGCTGTGGCGGCGGATCTGCAGCTGCACCTCGCCGCCGATCGCAAGGTCGTGGCCCAGCCAGCCCGAGCCCAGGCCGCGCCGGCCGTCCGGCCGCCGCGTGTCGCGCACGAGCAGTTCGGCGCAGCCGTCC
>DATKFT010000185.1:0-3685 GCA_035544335.1 Pseudorhodoferax sp. | reverse complement strand
CCTGCGCCGATCTACTGCGGACACCGGCAAGCTGGTGTGGGCGGCCGCTGCTGGCATGCGCCGCATGTACGAGCCTGGCTACAAGATGGCCAAGGCCGGGGTGATGCTGCTGGACCTGGTGCCGGGCAATGCGCTGCAGGGAGAGCTGGATCTGGAGGGTGAAGACCACCGGGATCGCACCCAGCTGATGGTGGCGCTGGACACGCTCAATCAGCGCTATGGCAAGGGCACCGTGCATTCAGGTGCCACGGGGGGCACCAACAAGGGCAAGGGCTGGGGGATGAAGCAGGAGAGGCGCACGCCGCAGTACACGACGCGGTGGGAGGATGTGCCGGTGGCGCGGGCCTGAAAATGGGAGTGCTGCCACGCCCGAGGGCGGCTCTGCAGCGTTATGCACAGCACGCAGTTATGGACAGTTGGCCAGTCTGAACGCGCCAGAGGCTGTGATCGCCCTGGTAGATCGCAAGGAGGCGGTGCCGTTGAACTGGACATAAGTTCGCAGTCGGCGCATGAATGGTGATCTCACAACTGGAGATCACCATGGACTTGATTCTTTCGATGCACCCGATGGCCAGGGCATGGCTGCTCGATGGCCCGCTGTCTTCATACGTCGGGGCGTTCCAGGCATTGCTGGAGCGCGGCCGGTACGCCGAAGGCAGCTCGGAGACTGCCCTTCGTGCCTGGTCGCACTTTGCCCACTGGATGGCGAAGTGCCAGGTATCTGCCGAACAGATCGACGAAGCCCTCGTCGAGCAGTTTCTGGATTCGCATCTGCCGCGCTGCGACTGCCATCCCGCGGCTCTGCGTACACGCAGCGGCTTGAGCGCCAGTCTCGGACACCTGCTCGCCTTGTTGCGGGAACAGCATGTCATCGTGGAACTGCCAGGCCCCAGCGGTCCCGTTGCAGAAGAACTGAACCGTTACAACGTCCACATGCGCGACGCCCGCGGCCTGGCGATAGGCACGCGCGAGGATCGGCTGGTACTCGTAGGTCGTCTGCTGCAATGCAAGTTCGCGGGCAAGGCCATCGCCATCGGCGAGTTGCAGCCGGAAGACGTTCGCGGCTTCATCGCAACCGAGCTCACGCGGGTCAGCAGCGGGTCGCATGCCAGCGCGGTCACTGCTGCGCTGCGAGCCTACTTCCGATACCGCGGGACCTGCGGTGACGCAGTGAACAGCCTGCTCGGCGCTATCTCGTCGCCGGTGCGATGGAGTCAAGCATCGTTGCCACGCGCGCTGACGACCGAGGAGGTCCAGCGCCTCGAAGCGCATTGCGCCGAGGCCAAGCGGGCTCCGCTGCGCCTGCTGGCCATGGTGCGCCTGGCCTTGGATCTCGGACTGCGCGTGGGCGAGATCGCCAAGCTGGAGATCGGCGACTTCGATTGGCGTGCCGGAACGGTGACCTTGAAGCGAACAAAGTCCCAGCGCCAGGATGTCCTACCGCTGCCGGTGCTCACCGGGCAGGCTCTGGCGGAGTACATGAGACACGAGCGGCCCGCAACCACGCTGCCATCGCTGTTCGTCCGTCGGTTGGCGCCACACGACAAGCCCATCGGCGTCGATGCAGTGAGCCAGGCAATCGGGCGTGCCCTGCGAGGTGCCGGCATCTCACGCGGTTGCCATTCGTTGCGTCACACGCTGGCCTGTCGCCTGGTCAACAGCGGCAGTTCGATCAAGGAGGTCGCCGATGTGCTTCGGCATCGATCGCTGGACACCTCGTTGATCTACGCCAAGCTCGACTTGCAACTGCTTGCCGAGGTCGCTCTGCCTTGGCCTGGGAGTGCATCATGAGCGCCGCAGCATCGGCGAACATCGACCTCACCGCCAAGGTGGAGCAATACCTGGCTGAACGCCTGCGCCTCGGGTTCAAGCCGTGCTCCTCTGATCTCGCTGTGCGCAGCTTCACTCGCTTCATGGTCGGAGAGGGACGCGACATCGCGTTGACGGTAGACGTGATGCTCCAGTGGGCGCACCAGGTACAGCCTCGGTATCTCGTGGGCGGCCGGGCCAATGTCGACACGGCAGCGCGCCGACTGGCAACGCTGCGCCCCTTCATGCGCTGGCTCCAGCAGTTCGATCCGACTGTCGAAGTTCCTGACGATTCCAGCTTCGGTCCGATCCCGCGCCGCGTGGCGCCTCACATCTACAGCGAAGCCGAGATCGCGGCATTGATCGTTGCTGCCCGCCGACTCGGCCCCTCGGATGGCCTTCGTGCCACCACCTATGCAACGCTGTTCGGTCTGATCGCATCGGCCGGGCTTCGGGTCTCTGAAGCGATCAACCTGGCCGACTCGGATGCAGATCTGGACGGCGGCATCCTGACCATACAGCAGACCAAGTTTGGCAAGTCCCGCATGGTGCCGCTGCACCCCAGCGTGATCGGTCCGATGGCAGCCTACCGGGCCTTGCGCCGCCAGTACGTGCCTGCGAAGCCGCAGATGACATTCTTCGTGGGCTCGCGTGGCGTGCACCGGGGTGAACCGCTGGGAGATCGGCAGGTGCATCGAGTGTTCTGTCAGCTGCGCGAGCAATTGGGTTGGATCGATCGCGGCGGCCATGGCCGACCGCGGGTGCATGACCTGCGCCATAGCTTCGCCGTGAGACGGATGATCCTGTGGCACCAGCAGGGAGCGAACCTTGACCAACGAATGCTGGCCCTGTCCACGTACATGGGCCACATCAATATCTCCAGCACGTACTGGTACCTGAGCGGCGTGCCGGAGTTGATGGCGTTGGCCGGCGCTCGATTCGAACACTTCGCCGACGTCGCGGAGAACGACGATGAGTAGTTCTGAACACCGCAAGCCCGCTCCGCCGAGCTTCGCGACGCTGGTCCAGTCCTTCTTCGCCGAGCACCTGACGCAGCAGCGCGCGTTGAGCCCGCAGACCGTTGCGGCCTATCGGGACGCGTTCGTGCTGTTCCTGGACTTCGCCCAGGCGCAACTGCACAAGACGCACACGACGCTGTCGCTCGCCGACCTGACGCCCGCGCTGATCCTGGACTTCCTCGATCATCTCGAACGCGATCGGCACAACACCGTTCGCAGCCGCAATGCGCGACTGGCCGCGCTGCGCTCGTTCCTGAAGTTCGCGGCCCGGCGAGACGTGACGGCACTTCAGGTCGTCGAGCAGGCGCTCGGCGTGCCGATGAAGCGCTTCGAGCGGCCGATGTTCGAGTTCCTGACACGCGAGGAGATGCTGGCCGTGATCGGCGCGCCAGGAGCGGATTGGGTGGGCCAGCGAGACAAGCTGCTGCTGGCCCTGCTGTACAACACCGGTGCCCGCGTGTCGGAGGCAATCGGCGTAAAAGTGGGCGACGTCGTGCTGGCACCCGCCGCCTGCGTGCATCTGCATGGCAAGGGACGCAAGCAGCGGTCGGTGCCGCTCTGGCGATCGACGGTCAAGGTGATCCGCGCCTGGCTGAAGTTCAACCCGGACCTGACTCCCACGTCGGCGCTGCTGCCCAACCGTGGCGGACAGGCGATGACGCGGTCCAACGTGACGCAGCGCCTGGCATTGGCCGTCAAGAAAGCCGCGCTCACGACGCCGAGCCTGGCCGGAAGAACGATCTCTCCACACTGCCTGCGTCACTCGACCGCCATGCACCTTCTGCAGTCGGGCGTGGAAATCAGCGTGATCGCTCTGTTGCTCGGACACGAGAGTCCGGCGACAACGCATCAGTACA
>DATKFT010000184.1:0-6747 GCA_035544335.1 Pseudorhodoferax sp. | reverse complement strand
TGGCCCGCGCTGGCCGCGCGCGTGTGCAGCACGGCCTGCTCCTGCTGGCGCAGCAGCGCGCGCGCCTCGTCCAGGAAGACGCGGCCGCCCTCGGTCAGGGCCACGGCCTTGCCCGCGCGGTCGAGCAGGCGCACGCCCAGGCGCTCCTCGAGCCGCGCGAGCGCCTGGCTCAGCGGCGGCTGCGACATGTGCAGGCGGGCCGCGGCACGGCCGAAGTGCAGCTCCTCGGCCAGGACGATGAATTGCTGGAGTGCGCGGGCGGAGATCATGGGTGCAGGGACCTTGCAGACCGGCGGTCACGGTCCGCGGACGATATGGTCCGTCATATGGCGAATGCCTGCCGATAGTATTGGGAAAGCGCAGCCGGCCTGGACAGAATCCGGCCGCATGCAAGCAGGCCCGCCCGATTCCGACTCCGAACCCGACGCCCCCTCCCCCACAGCGCCGGCCACCGGCCCGCTGGCAGGGCTGCGCATCCTGGACCTGACCTCGGTCGTGATGGGCCCCTACGCGACGCAGATCCTGGGCGACCTCGGCGCCGACGTCATCAAGGTCGAGCCGCCGGCGGGCGACAACCTGCGCGCGGTCGGGCCCATGCGCAACGCGGGCATGGGCGCGATGGCGCTGCACCTGAACCGCAACAAGCGCTCCATCGTGCTCGACCTCAAGCAGGCCGCGGCCCGCGAGGCCTGCCTGCGCCTGGCCGCGGACTGCGACGTGTTCGTCTACAACACGCGGCCGCAGGCCATGGCCCGGCTGGGCCTGGACCACGCCAGCGTGGCCGCCGTGAACCCGCGCATCGTCTACCTGTGCGCCGCGGGCTACGGCGAGGACGGCCCCTACGCCGGGCGGCCCGCCTACGACGACCTGATCCAGGGCGCCACCGGCATCGCCGCGCTGTACGCGCAGCAGACCGGTGGCCCGCCGGCCTACGCGCCGGTCACGCTGGCCGACCGCACGGTGGGCCTGCAGGTGGCGATCGCGCTGCTGGCGGCGGTCTGCCATGCGCGTGCGACCGGCCGCGGCCAGGCGGTCGAGGTGCCGATGTTCGAGGCGCTCGCGCAGTGCGTGGCGGGCGACCACCTGGGCGGCCACAGCTTCGAGCCGCCGATCGGCCCCACGGGCTATGGCCGGCTGCTGGCCGCGCACCGCCGGCCCTACCGCACGGCCGATGGCTTCCTGTGCGCCATGGTCTACACCGACCGGCACTGGCAGGCCTTTCTCACGCTGATCGGGCGGCCCGAACTGCTGCAGACGCCGGCCTTCGCCTCGCACGCGGCGCGCTCGGCGCACATCGCGGAGATCTACACGCTGGTCGCCGAGGTCATGGCCACGCGCAGCAGCGCCGACTGGCTGCAGGCGCTGCGCGCGGCCGACATCCCCGTGGCGCAGCTGCACTCGGTCGACACGCTGCTGGACGACCCGCACCTGCAGGCCGTGGGCTTCTTCCGCACGCTGGCGCACCCGACCGAGGGCCGGATCCGCACGCCGGCGCCCGTGGGGCGCTACAGCGCCACGCCGCCGTCGATCCACCGGCCCACGCCGCGCACGGGCGAGCACAGCGCCGAGCTGCTGCGCGAAGCCGGCTATGGCGAGACGGCGATCGCCGCGCTGATGGCCACAGGGGCCTCCGCTGTGCCGCCCCCGGGCCGCGCCATGGCCGAGGCGCCTTGACCCCCGCGATTCCATCCGCCTCTCGCCATGGCAGAGGCACCAACGACCGACCAGGAGACACACCATGATCCAACGCCGCACCCTGCTGGCAACGGCCGCCGCCGGCCTGGCGCTGCCCGCGCTCGCGCAGCCCAGGGGCTTTCCGAACAAACCCGTGCGCCTCGTCGTGCCCTATGCCCCGGGCGGGGGCACGGATGCGATGGCGCGGGCGCTGGCGCAAAAGCTCGCGACCCTGTGGTCGCAACCCGTCGTCGTCGAGAACAAGCCCGGCGCCAGCGAGTCGATCGCGGCCTCCAACGTCGCGCGCGCGCCGGCCGACGGCTACAGCCTGCTGTTCGCCTCGGACTCGACCTTCCAGCTCAACCCGCTGCTCTACACGCGCCTGCCCTACGACCCCGACAAGGACCTCGTGCCGATCACGCGCTTCGCGCTCGGGCCGTTCGCGCTGATCGTGAACAGCAACATGCCGGTCGCCAACTTCAAGGAGTTCCTGGCCTATGCGCGCCAGCGCGAACGCAAGCTGGCCTATGGCTCCTTCGGCGTCGCGAACTCCACCAACCTGGGCCTGTCGTGGATCTCCAGGCAGTTCGGCCTGGACATGGTGCATGCGCCGTTCGCGGGACAGGGGCCGGCCAACCTGGCGCTGCTGAGCGGCGAGATCGACGTGATGCTGGGCAACATCGTGCCCTCCAGCATCGGCTTCATCCAGCAGGGCAAGATCAAGGTGCTGGCGACCTCGGGCGCCACGCGCCTGCCCCATGCGCCGGAGATCCCGACCTTCACCGAGCTGGGCTACAAGAACATCGACACGGCCTACAGCCTGGGCCTGGCGGCCCCGGCCGGCACGCCGGCCGCGGTGATGGACAAAATCGCGGCCGACGTGAAGCGCGCCGTGAGCGACCCCGAGCTGATCGCCTACGCCTCGGAGACCCTCTCGCTGCAGCTGTTTGCTGAGAATGCGCAGCAGTACCGCGACTTCATCGCCAGCAGCCGCCGCTCGCTCGAAGAGCGCATCAAGGCGGCCGGCATCGGCAAGCTGGACCAGTGACGGCGGTCGCGCCCTGAAACCATGACGACCCCGCCACAACCCATGCGACACCACCCCGAGAGCGACGCGCAGCGCGTCGGCCACCCGAGTTTCCTGCCGGCCGATGCGCGCGTGCTGCCCGCGCGGCCCGAGCCGCTGCGCTTCGACCCCGCATCCACCGCGCTGATCGTGGTCGACATGCAGAACGCCTACCTGTCCGAGGGCGGCTACATGCACGCGGCCGGCTTCGACATCGGCCAGGCCCAGGCCACGCTGCGCAAGACCGCCGAGGTGATCCGCGCCGCGCGCGCCGCGGGCCTGCAGCTCGTCTACCTGCAGAACGGCTGGGACCCGCAGTACGTGGAGGCCGGCGGCCCGGGCGCGCCGAACTGGCACAAGTCCAATGCCTTCAAGACCATGCGCAGGCGCCCGGACCTGGACGGCCAGCTGCTGGCCAAGGGCGGCTGGGACTACGCCATCGTCGATGCGGTCGCGCCGCAGGAGGGCGACATCGTCGTGCCCAAGATCCGCTACAGCGGCTTCTTCCATTCCACGCTGGACAGCGTGCTGCGCGCCCGCGGCATCCGCACGCTCGCGTTCACGGGCGTGGCCACCAATGTGTGCGTGGAGTCCACGCTGCGCGACGGCTACCACCTGGAGTACTTCTGCGTGCTGCTGGAGGGCGCGGTCACGCACGCCGGGCCGGACTTCACGCGGCAGGCCGCGCTCTACAACATCGAGACCTTCTTCGGCTGGGTGTCGCAGGCCGACGACTTCGTGCGCGCGCTCGCGCGCTGAGCGCGCCAAGTGGACACGCGGGCGCGGCCAGTGCATCGGGCGGCCCCGCAGGCGGGGACCGGGACGCCGCACCGGCCTGGCCGACAATAGCCGCATGAGTCCCTTGTTCGATGTCCAGGCGCTGACCAAGCGCTACGGCGCCAACACCGTGGTCGACGACCTGTCGTTCGCCATCGCACCCGGCGAATGCCTGGGCGTGATCGGCCCCAACGGCGCCGGCAAGACCACCACGATCCGCATGTGCCTGGGCCAGACCGCACCCGACGCGGGCGCCATCCACTACCAGGCGCGCGACGGGCGGCGGCTGGCCATGCCCGCCGACGCGCTCGAGATCAAGGCCGAGCTCGGCGTGGTCTCGCAGTTCGACACGCTGGACCCGGACTTCGACTGCAGCGAGAACCTCATGGTCTACGGCCGCTACTTCGGCATGCGCCGCGCCGAGATCGCGCCGCGCATCGACCGGCTGCTGGAGTTCGCCGCGCTGACGAGCAAGGCCCATGCGAAGCCGACCGAGCTCTCGGGCGGCATGAAGCGCCGGCTGAGCCTGGCGCGCGCGCTCGTCAACGACCCGCGCCTCTTGCTGCTCGACGAGCCCACGACCGGCCTGGACCCGCAGGCGCGCCACCTGATGTGGGAGCGGCTGCAGCTCCTGCTGCAGCAGGGCAAGTCCATCCTGCTGACCACGCACTTCATGGACGAGGCCGAGCGCCTGTGCTCGCGCCTGCTCGTGCTGGACCATGGCAGGAAGATCGCCGAAGGCCGGCCGCGCGCGCTGATCGCCGAGCACCTGGAGCCCGAGGTGGTCGAGGCCTACGGCAACGGCGCGCTGGACCTGGCCCGGGCCGACGCGCATGCCGGCCTGCACGCGCTGGCCTCGCGCGTGGAGGTCAGCGGCGAGACCGTGTTCTTCTACACCGCCGACGCCAAGCCGCTGCTCGACGCGCTGGGCCGGCACCCCCAGCTGCGCACGCTGCACCGCCCCGCCAACCTGGAGGACCTGTTCCTCAAGCTCACGGGCCGGCAGATTCGAGAGGACGCTTGAGATGAGACCACCCCGTTTGAATGGCGCACTTCGTGTCGCCATTCCATCCCCCTCCAGGGGCCGAGGGCCGCGGCTCCAAGCCTGCCTGCGCAGGCTTGGACGGCCCGAGGAAGCAGTGCCTCTGGCACTGCTGCGGCCTGCAAGGCCCGCCAGCGGCCTGGCAGAGCCCGGGCCAAAGCGTCTGCTGGCATGGCCTGCTCCGCGGCCTCTCGCGCAGTTGCTCGCGAGCCGGTTTCATGCCCTGCGGGCGGCGCGCAACACAAGGGAACAATGACGTGACCGCAGTCCCCACTCCCCCCACCAGCCCCAGCATCTGGCGCACGCCGCAGATCTCGGGCCGCTGGTGGCCCGTGTTCCTGCGCAACCTGCTGGTCTGGCGCAAGCTGGCCATCCCGAGCCTGGTCGGCAACATCGCCGAGCCGCTGATGTGGCTGGTGGCCTTCGGCTACGGCATGGGCGCGCTGGTCGGCCAGGTGAACCTGCACGGCCAGTCCGTGCCCTACATCCTGTTCCTGGCCTCGGGCTCGATCTGCATGAGCGCGATGAACGCGGCCTCGTTCGAGGCGCTGTACTCGGCCTTCTCGCGCATGCACGTGCAAAAGACCTGGGAAGGCATCATGAACGCGCCCGTGAACCTGGACAACCTGGTGCTGGCCGAGCTGCTCTGGGCCGCGTTCAAGTCCATCTTCACGGTCACGGCCATCCTGTGCGTGATGCTGGCGCTGGGCATCAGCCACAGCTGGAAACTGCTCGTGGCGCTGCCCGTGCTGCTGGCCGCCGGCGTGATGTTCAGCGCCATCGCGCTGATCTTCAACGCGCTGGCCAAGGGCTACGACTTCTTCACCTACTACTTCACGCTGGTGCTGACGCCCATGATGTTCCTGTCGGGCGTGTTCTTCCCGCGCGAGCAGCTGCCCGAACTCGTGCGCCTGGTCTCCGACTGGCTGCCGCTGACCAATGCCGTGGAGCTCGTGCGCCCGCTGTTCCTGGACCGCTGGCCCGAGCACGCGCTGCGCCACGGGCTCGTGGTCGTGGTCTATGCGGTGGGCGCGTTCTGGATCGCGCTGGCCCTCACACGCCGGCGCTTCAAGGCCTGAGGGTGCAGGCGCCCCGGCGCGCTGCGGCGCCATGACAGGCCCCGTCCCCGCGCCCGCGGCGCCACGCCTGTCGCCGGGCCTGCTCGAGCGCACGGCGGTGCTCGACGCCTGGGTGCAGCAGCGCGCGCGGACCTGCCACCAGCTGCTGGGTCCGGCCGGCAGTGGCAAAACCACGCTGGCCATGCAGTGGCGCGCGCGGCTGGTCGGCGCGGGCTTCGACATCGCCTGGGTGTCGGTCCAGCCGCAGACCGAGGCCGACACGCTGGTCCAGGCCCTGCTCGACGCCTGCGCGGCCCTGGGTCCGGAACAGGGCGTGTGGCTGCCCGCCCCGGCCGCCGCCAGCGGGCGCTTCCTGCCGCACGGCGCGGTGGCGGCCGCGCTGATCCAGGCGATCGCGCAGCACGGCCGCGAGGTGCTGCTCGTGGTGGACGACTACCACCATGTCGGCCATCCGCAGGTGCACGCCCTGTTCCAGACCCTGCTGGACTACGCGCCCGAGAACCTGCACCTGCTGTTCGTCTCGCGCGCGCTGCCGCCGCTGGCCACCGAGCCGCTGGCGGCGGCAGACCAGCTGCTGCGCCTGGACACCGAGGCGCTGCGCTGGAGCTTCGCCGACACCAAGGCCCTCGCGCGCCGCTGGGCGCCGGACATGCCGTCGGCGCAGATCCGCCAGCTGCACGCGGCGACCGGCGGCTGGATCACGGGCCTGCAGATGGCCTTGCACGGCAAAGGCTGCGGCCCCGCCCTGGCGCAGTCCGCTGCGTCCTACTTCAACCAGGAGGTCTTGCCGCGCCTGGACGCCCAGAGCCTGCATGCGCTGGTGCGCCTGGCGCCCGCGCACAGCTTCAACGAGCCGCTGCTGCTCGAGCTGGCCGGCAGCCTGCCCACGCAGTCGCTGATCGCGCTGCTGCAGCGCGAGCGCGTCTTCATCGCGCCCCTGCGCTCGGGCGCGCCGGGCGGCACGGTCTGGTGGCGCTGCCACCCGCTGTTCCGCGCGCTGCTGCTGCAGCGCTTCGGCCAGATGCCGCAGGAGCACCAGCAGCGCACACGGCTGTGGCTGGGCCACTGGTTCGGCCACCGCGGCATGCTGCGCGAGGCCGTGGAGCACC
>DATKFT010000183.1:0-3467 GCA_035544335.1 Pseudorhodoferax sp. | reverse complement strand
GCACCCTGCCGGCCTGCGCGTGCGCACGGCAGCCAGCTGGTGGCCTGTGCCCCTGCTCGCACTCGTGGTCTTTCTCGTCGCGGGTGCACAGGTCGGCGCGGTGCGCGACAGCCTGGCCGCGCTGGGCCGCATCGTGCCGGTCTTCGTGCTGTTCCTCGTGGCCGCCGCACTGCTGGCCAAGACCATGGCGCGCCTGCTGCAGTTGCCCACGCCGCAAGGCCGCACGCTGGCCTTCAGCCTGGGCACGCGCAACGCGTTCATCGTGCTGCCCCTGGCGCTGGCACTGCCACCGGGCTGGGAGCTGGCGGCCGTGGCCATCGTCGCGCAATCGCTGGTCGAGCTGGTCGGCATGGCGGTCTACGTCTGGGCCGTACCGCGCCACCTGTTCCGCCGCTGAGGACTGCAACGCCCGCCTGCCACCGGCATGCGACCCGCCATGAAAAAAGCCACCTCGCGGTGGCTTTTTCGGATGGCGCAGGGCCTGCTTACTTGGCAGCGTCCTTGGCAGCGTCGGTGGCGGCCTTGGCGGCGTCTTGCGCAGCAGCGGCGGCGTCCTTGGCAGCATCGGTCGCGTTGTTCACGGCGGCGGCTGCGGCGTCCTTGGCGGCGTCGGCGGCGTTGCCGACGGCGGTGGCAGCAGCGTCTGCGGCGGAAGCTGCAGCGGTGGCAGCTTCGGCAGCGGCGGAAGCAGCTGCTTCGGCCGGCGCAGCGGCGGGCGCCTCAACGACCGGCGCGGGAGCGGGAGCCGGCTCTTCCTTCTTGCCGCAGGCGGCCAGGGCAGCAGCGGCCATCAGCGCGGCCAGTACGAGGGTCTTGTTCATTGCATGAGTCCTTTGTGTTCTGAGGAAAGCAATCCTGAAGGGATGCAGCCCCGGCATTGCCCGCGGCCTGCAGCGACCGAGATGAAAGCACAGGGTCGCCTTCAGCTCAGCCCACGATTATAGGCAGCGGCGCAGCCTGGGCTGGTGTTAACCCTAGGCAGTTTTACCGCATCTGACGCCTCAGAGACCCAGCACGTCGGCCGCGAAGGCCGGCGTCGCACGACGCTGCCATTCGGCCAGCAGCTCCTGGGTCTGCAGCCTGCGCTCGGCCTCGGCGCCCGCCCAGCCGCGGCAATGCGCGACATCCAGGCGGCGCAGGCTCCAGTGCGGGCTCCACAGCACGCTCGGAAAGTCCTGCGGTTCAACCCCCTTGCAGGCATGGCAGTCCACCAGGTGGCTGGACAGCGTGCGCCACTGGACGAAGCGCGCATGCCGGCGCCGCAGCTCCGCATAGTCCACCGCGAGCATGCGCAGGCGGCGGCCCGGGCGGGCCCAGGCCTGCAGCGCCTCGACGACGGCGCGCTCCCCGAGCGGCCAGTCCACGAAGTCGGCGTCGGCCAGCGTGAGCTGGTTCCAGCCCTGCTGCGCTGCCGCCTGCAGGCCCTCGCGCAGCCATTGCTGGAAGGGCTGGCGGCCGTCGAAGCGGCCCTGCGGCAGCACCAGCGTCTCAGGCATGGCGGTCCGCATGCGGATCCGGCTGCAGCCAGCCGTCCTCGCACCACTGGGCCAGCAGCTCGCGCGCCCCTGCACTGGCGCCCGCCACCTCGCGCGCAGACAGCCGGCGCCGGTCCGCCAGGCGCTGCATGAGCCTGGCATCGCGGCCGCCGGCGCGCCAGCTCTCGCCGTTCAAGTAGACATGGCCGGCGTCATAAAGCATGCGGCTGCGCCGGTCCAGCCGCACGCCGCAGCCTTGGTCCAGGTCCGGCAGCCCCTGCGCCTCGTCGAACCAGACCTGGGGCTTGGGCTCGCTCAGGATCTCGCCGAGCGCGCAATCCAGCGCCGCGGGGTCGTCCAGCAGCGCGCGCAGCGCCTCGGCGGCAAAGGCGCGCATGGCGGCCGGCACCGCGGCCGGCTGCGGCGTGGCCGGCTGCCTGGGATCGCGGTACAGCGCCGGGCCCAGCGCGTCCTCGGCGGTGTCGGCCATGCGCTGCAGCAGCTCGCGCGCGATGCCACCGCGCCCGGGCGCACGAAAACCGATGGAGTAGGTCATGCATTCGCCGAGCGCCACGCCATCGTGGGCATAGCGCGGCGGCAGGTACAGCATGTCGCCAGGCTCCAGCACGTACTCCTCTTCGGGCTCGAACGCGGCCAGGATCTTGAGCGGCACACCTTCTTGCAGCTGGAAGTCGCGCTGGCGGCCGATGCGCCAGCGGCGCTGGCCATGGGCCTGCAGCAGGAACACGTCGTAGCTGTCGAAGTGCGGGCCCACGCCGCCGCCATCGCTGGCATAGCTGACCATGAGGTCGTCCAGCCGCGCATCGGGCACGAAGCGGAATTGCTGCAGCAGCGCATGGGCGGCATCGCTGTGCAGGTCCACGCCCTGCACGAGCAGCGACCACTGGCGCCGGCTCAGCGGCGGCAGCGCGCGGCGCACGAACGGCCCGTTTTTGAGCGCCCAGCCCTTGGGGCCCTGCTGCACGAGGCGCGACTCCACGCCCTCCTGCCCGGCCAGCGCGAACAGCGCGCTGCGGTCCAGCACGGGCGCGAAGCCGGGGATGGCGCCGCGCACGAGCAGCGGCTTCTTCTGCCAGTGGCGCTGCATGAAGCGTTCGGGCGTGAGGCCGCCCAGCAGCGGCAAGGGTTGGGTGGTGTCCATCGGGTCCTGTGCAAAAACGCCATCGCCCCGCGCGGGAGTCGGCGGGGCGAAGCTGCGACAATTCTTCCATGGAAATCACCCCCCAATGCGTCGTAGCGCTCACCTGGACCCTGAAGGACACGCTGGGCGAAGACCTGGACGTGCTCAGCGATCCCGTGGAGTTCCTGGTCGGCGGCAACGACCTGCTGGCCAAGGTCGAAGAGGCGCTGCAGGGCCACGCGCCCGGCGAGCAGCTGCACCTGCACCTGGAACCCGAGGACGCCTTCGGCGACTTCGACGAAGAGCTGATCTTCCTGGAGCCGCGCGCGCTGTTCCCCGACGTGCTCGAGGAAGGCATGAGCTTCGAGGGCACGGCGCTGCCCGCCGGCCTGTCGGCCGGCATCCCACGCGACCGGCTCTACACCGTGACCGAGATCTATCCGGAGCATGTGGTGCTGGACGGCAACCACCCGCTGGCCGGCATCGCGCTGCGCCTGTCGCTCACGGTCAACGGCGTGCGCGAGGCGACCGAGGACGAGATCGGTGCCGGCACGGCCGGCACCGGCTTCTTCAAGGTGCAGCTGTCCTCGCCCGGCAGCGACACGCTGCACTGAGGACGCGCCGCAGGCTCGCGGCAAGCGTGCCGCTACGCCGTCCCGGTCGAGCCGTAGCCGCCCGCGCCGCGCGCGGAAGCCTCGAAATCCTGCACGATGTTGAAGCGTGCCTGCACCACGGGCACGACCACGAGCTGCGCAATGCGCTCCATGGGTTGCACGGTGTAGGCCGTGCTGCTGCGGTTCCAGGCGCTGACCATGGGCTGGCCCTGGTAGTCGCTGTCGATGAGCCCGACC
>DATKFT010000182.1:0-2558 GCA_035544335.1 Pseudorhodoferax sp. | reverse complement strand
CTGTTCCCCAACCTGTACGAGCGCCGCGCGAGCCCCGGCACGCGGCTGTCGGGCGGTGAGCAGCAGATGCTGGCGCTGGCGCGCATCCTGCGCACCGGCGCGCGGCTGCTGCTGCTGGACGAGATCTCCGAAGGCCTCGCGCCCGTGATCGTGCAGGCCATCGCGCGGGCGATCCGCCAACTGCGCGCGCTCGGTTTCACGCTGGTCATGGTGGAGCAGAACTTCCGCTTCGCGGCGCCGCTGGCGGACCACTTCTACGTGATGGAGGGCGGCCGCATGGTCCAGGGCTTCGCCACCGCGCAGCTCGGTGCCCACATGGACATGCTGCACACCCACCTCGGAGTCTGAGATGAGACCACCCCGTTTGGATGTCTCACTTCGTGTAGCCCTCCCATCCCCCTCCAGCGGCCGGGCAGAGCCCGTCCCGCGGCGTCTGCCGGCATGGCCTGCTCCGCTGCCTTCGGCCCCCTTGCTTGCGACCTGCCGTCGTGCATTGCAAGCCGTGTGCGACGTACTGGACAACTGAAGCCATGGACATCTTCGGCATTCCCTCGCAGGCACTGTTCGGCCAGCTGCTGATCGGCCTCATCAACGGCTCGTTCTACGCACTGCTGTCGCTGGGCCTGGCCATCATCTTCGGCCTGCTGCGCATCATCAACTTCGCGCACTGCGCGCAGTACATGTTCGGCGCCTTCATCGCCTACCTGCTGCTGCACAAGGCGGGCGTGGGCTACTGGTGGGCGCTGCTGCTGGCGCCGCTCGCGGTCGGCGCGCTCGGCGCGGTGGTCGAGCGCCTGCTGCTGTCGCGGCTGTACCGCGTGGACCACCTCTACAGCCTGATGCTGACCTTCGGCCTGGGGCTCATCGTGCAGGGCGTGTTCCTCAGCGAATACGGTTCCTCGGGCCAGCCCTATCCCATGCCGGCGCAGTTGGCCGGCGGGCGCAACCTGGGCTTCATGTTCATGCCGTACTACCGCGTCTGGGTGATCGGCTTCTCGGTCGCGGTCTGCCTGGCTGCCTGGCTGCTGATCGAGCGCACCCGCCTGGGCGGCACCCTGCGCGCAGCCAACGAGAACCCCACGCTGGTGCAGGCCTTCGGCATCAACGTGCCGCGCATGCTCACGCTGACCTACGGCGCAGGCGCCGGGCTCGCGGCGCTGGCCGGCGTGATGGCCGCGCCCATCTACCAGGTCGGCGCGCTGATGGGCACCGAACTCATCATCGTGGTCTTCGCCGTTGTCGTGATCGGCGGCATGGGGTCCATCCTGGGCGCCATCCTGGCCGGCTTCGGCCTGGGCCTGGTCGAGGGCCTGACCAAGGTGTTCTATCCCGAGGCGGCGAACACGGTGGTGTTCGTGCTGATGGCCCTCGTGATCCTCGCCAAGCCGAACGGCCTGTTCGGCGCCCGGACCTAGGGAGATCCCGCCATGCCCACCACCACGGCCAACACCACGTTCCTCGCGCGCCACGGCCAGGCCCTGGCCTTCGCGTTGATGGTCGCCTTCTTCGCGCTCGCACCGCTGTTCGTGTACCCGGTCTACCTCATGAAGGTCATGTGCTTCGCGCTGTTCGCCTGCGCCTTCAACCTCTTGATCGGCTTTTGCGGGCTGCTGTCGTTCGGGCACGCCATGTTCCTCGGCGCCGCCGGCTACGCGGCCGCCCATGCGGCCAAGGTCTGGGGCCTGACGCCCGAGCTGGCGGTGCTGTTCGGCGTGGCCTGTGCCGCGCTGCTGGGGCTGGCCAGCGGCCTGCTGGCGATCCGGCGCCAGGGCATCTACTTCGCGATGATCACGCTGGCGCTCGCGCAGATGGTGTATTTCTTCTTGCTGCAGGCGCCGTTCACGGGCGGCGAGAACGGCCTGCAGGCCGTGCCGCGCGGCCATTTGTTCGGGCTGGTGGACCTGGCGCGCCCGGGGGCCATGTACGGCTTCGTGTTCGCGGTCTTCCTGGCCGGCTTCGTGCTGGTCTGGCGCATCGTGCACTCGCCGTTCGGCCAGGTGCTCAAGGCGATCCGCGAGAACGAGCCGCGCGCGGTCTCGCTGGGCTACGAGGTCGACCGCTACAAGCTGCTGGCCTTCGTGCTGTCGGCCGCGCTGGCCGGCGCCGCGGGCGCCACCAAGGCGCTGGTGTTCCAGCTGGCCGCGCTGCCGGATGCGCACTGGGCCATGTCCGGCGAGGTCGTGCTCATGACCTTGCTGGGCGGGCTCGGCACGCTGCTGGGGCCCGTGGTCGGCGCGGGCGTGATCGTGATGATGCACAACCAGCTCGCGCACCTTGACTCCTGGGTCATGGTGATCCAGGGCGTGATCTTCGCCGTCTGCGTGCTCGCGTTCCGGCGCGGCATCGTCGGCGAGATCGCGCAGCGCCTGCGCACGCCGCTCTGAGCGCGCCGCCCCAAAACTGTCCTTTCGAACGAGGCCAGGCCTGCACCGCGCGCCCATCATCGCTGCAGCCCCCTTCCAACACCAACGGAGACAAGCACCCATGGACACCACACGCACCCACCGCGCCCGGCTGGCCGCCGCCACCGCCGCGCTGCTGACCGGCCTGGCCGCGCA
>DATKFT010000181.1:0-2259 GCA_035544335.1 Pseudorhodoferax sp. | reverse complement strand
AGGGGGCGAGCGTCTGTGTGTGTCAAAGTGGAACACGCCAGCATACACAGGTTTGCGGCGTGTTCAGTAGCTTGCGCACGTGAATGCGGTCTGGCCATCGTCGTGGCAGACAAAAACTTGACAATCAATGTTGTCAGTTGGCGATCTTAACCGAGCTGCGGTGCTTGGACGGCGGGGCCAGGATGGGCTCCCCCCTGAACACGGTAGACCTCCACCGCATCGGCCAGACGATCCGCGCGCTCGTGCAGGCGCACGGCTGCGGCGGCCGACTGCGCCACCAGCGCGGCGTTCTGCTGCGTCATCTTCTGAAGCTGCGACATGGCCTGCGCCACGTGGTCCAGGCTGGCCGACTGGCCGGCCGACGCGTCGCTGATGTCGTGCAGCAAAGTGCTCATGCGCTGCACCTGCGCCACGATGTCGTCCATCGCGCTGCCGGCATCGTGCACGCGCTGCACACCGGCCTCCACACGCGCCGCGCTGGCGCCGATGAGGCTGCGTATCTCGCGCGAGGCGCTGGCACTGCGCTGAGCCAGGCCCCGCACCTCGCCGGCCACCACCGCGAAGCCACGGCCATGCTCGCCGGCACGGGCGGCCTCCACCGCCGCATTGAGCGCCAGCAGATTGGTCTGGAAGGCCAGGCTGTCGATCACTCCGACGATGTCGGTGATGCGTGAGGAGCCGGTGCTGATGTCCTTCATGGCCTGCACGACCTCGCCGACCAGCTCGCCCCCTCGGCCGGCCGCATGGCGCGCTTCGACGGCCAGGGTGGCGGCCTCCTGCGCCACCTCGGCGTTGCGGTGCACCGTGGTGCCGAGCGCGTCCATCGAGGCCGCGGCCTGCTGCAGGCTGGCGGTGGCCTGCTCGGTGCGGGTGCTCAGGTCGGTATTGCCCGTGGCGATCTCGGCACTGGCATGGCGCATGTCGCTCATCTGGGCGCCGACGTCGTCGACCAGTGAGCGCAGGTTCAGTCCGGCCTGGTTCACGGCGCGCAGGATCAGTCCGATCTCGTCAACGCGGTCGAGATGGACGTTGTCACCAGGCTGGCCGCTGGCCACGGCCAGGGCCTGACGCAGCACGGTCTGCAACGGGTACGCCAGTTGACGCTCCAGCCAGGCGCAGACAGCCCCACTGGCCATCAGTCCGACGAGCATGCCCGGCCACGGCGAGGCGGCCTGTGTCGCGGTCAGGGCGCCAGCCGCCCCCCAGGCCAGCGCCACGCCGCCCAGCGCCAGGCGCACACGCCAGCGCACGGGCAGCAATTGCTGCGCCGACTGCCAGGCCGCGAGCCAGCGGCGGCTCACCACCAGCCCCTTGTGAAAGCGCAGCACACCGGCCTTGCCCTCGCGGAAGCGCTGGTACAGGCGCTCGGCCATGGCCACTTCCTGTTCGGAGGGTTTGGTACGCACCGACAGATAGCCCATCACCTCGCCGTCGCGGCGCATCGGCGCGGCATTGGCCCGCACCCAGTAGTGATCGCCGTTCTTGCAGCGGTTCTTGACCAGCCCTGTCCACGATTGGCCGGCCCGCAAGGTGGCCCACATGTCGGCGAAGGCCTGGGGCGGCATGTCCGGATGGCGCACCTGATTGTGCGGCTGGCCGATCAATTCCTCGCGGCTGAAGCCGCTGACCTGCACGAAGGCCGCGTTGGCATAGGTGACGTGGCTACTCAGGTCAGTCGTCGACAGGAGAGACACCCCGTCGGGCAAGGGGTGCTCTCGCTGGGTGACGGGGAGGTTGTGGCGCATTCGGGCTCCGCGTGATGTGTGGGTGAGGATGGGGTGAGAGCGGGCGTCAGGTGGGGCAGCAGCAAGCCGGCCTCCTCGGCGGGCACCGGGCGCCCGAGCAGGAAACCCTGCATCAGATCGCAGCCCTGGTCGCGCAGGTAGGCCTGCTGCGCGGGGGTTTCGACGCCTTCGGCCACGACCTCCAAGCCCAGGCTGTGCGCCAGTACGATGGTGGCGCTGCAGATCGCCTTGTCATCCGGGTCGGTTTCGATGTCCTTCACGAAGGATCGGTCCAGCTTGAGTCGGTCCAGCGGCAAAGCCTTGAGGTAAGCCAGCGAGGAGTAGCCCGTGCCGAAATCGTCCACGGCAAGGCACACGCCCAGGTCGCGCAGCTGGCGCATCAGCGATGGCACCCTGCCCAACAACGCCGCACGCCAGGTGTTCGAGGCGCTGTGGACAGGCGAGCAGGCAGGCGCCGCCAATGCACTGGCCCGCGTGGACGCCATCATCGAGGCCAAGGACCTCAAGCCCATGG
>DATKFT010000180.1:0-8073 GCA_035544335.1 Pseudorhodoferax sp. | reverse complement strand
CGCCCGACAGGATGTGGGCGCCCGGCTCGGAGCCCTTTTCCAGCACGACGACAGAGATGTCCGTGCCTTTCTCGGCCGCCAGTTGCTTGAGCCGGATCGCGGTGGCCAGGCCGCCCGGGCCGCCGCCGACCACGACCACGTCGTACTCCATGGCTTCGCGCGGACCGTACTGGGCCAGGATTTCTTCGTTCGTCATGTGGGATGTCTCGATTGTGAAAGGGGGCATCCGCCGCGGTGCCGGAGTTGCACCGGCCGCGCGCGGGAAAACCCGAGGATTTTATGCACAGGCCGGGCGGGTCGGGCCCGCCTGCGCGACAGTCACAATGGGGTGGACTCGCCGCGAGGCGTCACAAGGGGCATCCATGGCATACAGCATCGATCTGTCGGGCCGCGTGGCCCTGGTCACCGGCGCATCCAGTGGCCTGGGGCAGCAGTTCGCCCAGGTGCTCGCACGCGCGGGCGCGGCCGTCGTGCTGTGCGGTCGGCGGCTGGAGCGGCTCAAGCAGCTGCGCGCGCGCATCGAGGGCGAGGGCGGCGACGCGCATGTGGTCGAACTCGACGTGACCGAGCTCGATTCGATTCGCGCCGCCGTCGCGCGCGCGGAGACCGAGGTCGGTTCGATCGACATCCTGGTCAACAACTCGGGCATCAGCACCATGCAGCGGCTCGAGGAGGTGCAGGAGGACGACTTCGACGCGCTGTTTGCCACCAACGTCAAGGGCTCCTTCTTCGTCGCGCAGGAGGTCGGCAAGCGCATGCTGGCCCGCGCGCGCGGCGCGGCGCCGGGCAGCTGGACGGGCGGGCGCATCATCAACGTGGCCTCGATGGCGGGGCTCAAGGCCATGCCGCAGATCGGCGTGTACTGCATGACCAAGGCGGCCGTGGTGCACATGACGCGGGCCATGGCGCAGGAGTGGGGACGCTTTGGCATCAACGTGAACGCGCTGTGCCCGGGCTACATCGACACCGAGCTCAACCACCAGCACTGGCAGACCGAGCAGGGCAGGAAGCTCGTGCAGTCCCTGCCGCGCAAGCGTGTGGGCAAGCCCGAGGACCTCGATGCGCTGATCGTGCTGCTGGCCAGCGACCAGAGCCATTTCGTCAACGGCGCCGTGATCGCGGCCGACGACGGGTTTGCCGCATGAAGATCGCCATTCCCGAACGCAAGAAGCTGGTCTACGAGACGCGCATCGCGATGCGCTGGGGCGACATGGACGCCATGGGCCACCTCAACAACGCCAACTACTTCCGCTACATCGAGACCGCGCGCGTGGACTGGTTCCAGCAACTGGGCTGCATGGCCCACGGCCACGGCGCCGGGCCGCTGATCGTCAACGCCTTCTGCAACTTCTACGCGCAGCTGCAATACCCGGGCGAGGTCATCGTGACGCTGTACGCCAGCGACCCGGGCCGCACTACCTTCGAGACCTGGGCGCAGCTGGCGCGCGCCGACGCACCCGATGTGGTTTGCGCCGAAGGCGGCGGCACCACCATGTGGGTGGACTTCGACCAGGGCAAGGCGGCGGCGCTGCCGGACTGGCTGCGCGCGCTGGTCGTCGATTGAGGCCTTACTTCTTGGCCTTGGGCACGCGGCCCATCAGGTAGAACTCGGGATTGGGTTGCATGCCGCTGAAGCTGGCCATGCGGTTGGACAGGCCGAAGAAGGCCGTGATGGCGCCGATGTCCCAGGCGTCCTCGTCGCTGAAGCCATGCTTGGCCAGCGCCGCGAAATCGGCGTCGTCGACCTCGTGCGAGCGCTCGCAGACCTTCATCGCGAAGGCCAGCATGGCGTGCTGGCGCGGCGTGATGTCGGCCTTGCGCCAGTTCACGGCCACCTGGTCGGCCACCAGCGGCTTTTTCTCGTAGATGCGCAGCAGCGCGCCATGTGCGACCACGCAGTACAGGCACTGGTTGGCCGCGCTGGTCGTGGTGACGATCATCTCGCGGTCGCCCTTGCTCAAGGGGCTGCTGCGGCCCACGCTCTCGGGGTCCATCAGCGCGTCGTGGTAGGCGAAGAAGGCGCGCCACTCGGCCGGGCGACGCGCCAGCGCAAGGAACACGTTGGGCACGAAGCCGGCCTTTTCCTGCACCTCGAGGATCTTGCTGCGGATGTCCTCGGGCAGGTCTTGGAGCTCGGGCAGTGGGTAGCGCTGGGCCATGGGCGGTCTCCTGGTGTGTTCGGATGTGCGCTGCTTTGTACCATCCACCGCCCCCTCTCTCGCCACCTCTCTCGTCACCGCTCGCGCCGCCGGGCCGCGCTTCAGTCCGGCAGCGGCGGTGCGGCCGGCGTGTCGTCGCCGAGCACTGCCAGGTCGCTCTCGTCCTTGAGCGCCACGCCAGTCAGCCCGCGGCGCAGCGCCTCGCGGACCAGCCAGCCCAGCTTGAACGCGGCGGCCGCGTACGCCAGGCCCTCGGGGCGCACGTTGGAAATGCAGTTGCGCTGGGCGTCGTGGCATCCCGGGCGCGGCCCGTGCGTGAGGTAGATGCCCAGGCTGTCGGGCGAGGACAGGCCCGGCCGCTCGCCGACCAGCATGGCGGCCAGGCGCGCGCCCAGGGCCGCGCCGATCTCGTCGGCCAGCGCCACGCGCGCCTGCGTGGCGATCACCACAGGCGACAGGCGCAGGCCGGCCGGCAGCTGGGTGCGCAGCGCGGTCAGCAGAGGCACTGCGTGGCGCGCGACGGCCAGCGCGGACAGCCCGTCGCCGATGACCAGGCACAGGTCGCAGCCGTGGGCCGCCCCGTCCCGCAGCGCCTGGGCATCGCCGGCGTCGAGCCGGCGCCCCAGGTCGGGCCGGCGCAGGTAGGTGGCGCGGTCGACCGCGCAGCTGCGCACCGTGCGGCTGTCCCAGCCTGCGGCCTGCAGCGCGCGGGCGAGAGCCGCGGTGTCCAGCGCCGCGTGGACGGCGTCACGGGCCATGGCATGGGCCCAGCCGAAGCGCAGCGTCTCGTCCGTGGGCAGGGCCTGGCCGGCGCGGCCCAGCGCGATGCGCGCGGGCGTTGCGCCGCGCCAGTCCTGCCAGGGGTCGGGGCTCACCCCGTCGTCGGCGGAGGTCATGCCGGTGCCTGCAGCGCCGCCAGGCTACCCATGCCTTGCAGCATGGGCCGGGCGGCCAGCGGAACGAGCTTGCCCTGGCCGTCCACCAGCTGCATGCGCGCGAGCCAGGCCTCGAACTCGGGCGCGCGCTTCAGGCCCATGGTCTCGCGCACGAACAGCGCGTCGTGGAAGGAGGTGCTCTGGTAGTTGAGCATCACGTCGTCGGCGCCTGGCACGCCGATCACGAAGCTCACGCCGGCCGCGGCCAGCAGCACCAAGAGCGTGTCCATGTCGTCCTGGTCGGCCTCGGCATGGTTGGTGTAGCAGACATCCACGCCCAGCGGCAGGCCCAGCAGCTTGCCGCAGAAATGGTCCTCCAGGCCGGCGCGGATGATCTGCTTGCCGTCGTAGAGGTACTCCGGCCCGATGAAGCCGACCACGGTGTTGACCAGCAGCGGCCGGTAGCGGCGCGCCAGCGCGTAGGCGCGTGCCTCGCAGGTCTGCTGGTCCACGCCGTGGTGGGCATTGGCCGACAGAGCGCTGCCCTGGCCGGTCTCAAAGTACATGAGGTTGTCGCCCAGCGTGCCGCGGCCCAGCGCACGCGCGGCCGCGCAGGCTTCGTCGAGCAGTTCGGGCGTGACGCCGAAGGACAGGTTGGCCTGCTCGGTGCCCGCGATGGACTGGAACACGAGGTCGACCGGCGCGCCGGCCTCCATGAGCCGCAGCGTGTTGGTCACGTGCGTGAGCACGCAGCTCTGCGTGGGGATCTCAAAGCGCGTGATGACCTCGTCCAGTAGGTGCAGCAGCCGGCCCAGCACCGGCAGGCTGTCGGAGGCCGGGTTGATCCCGATCACGGCGTCGCCCGCGCCGTACAGCAGGCCGTCGAGCGTGGAGGCCGCCACACCGCGCAGGTCGTCCGTGGGGTGGTTGGGCTGCAGGCGCACGGCCATGCTGCCGGGCAGGCCGATGGTGTTGCGAAAGCGCGTGAGCACGTGGCACTTGCGCGCCACCGCGATGAGGTCCTGGTTGCGCATGAGCTTGGAGACCGCCGCCACCATCTCGGGCGTGAGCCCGGGCGTCAGCGCGGCCAGGCTGGCGCTGTCGGCCGCATCGGACAGCAGCCAGTTGCGCAGCGCGCCCACCGTCAGCGTGGCGACCGGCGCGAAGGCCGCGGCGTCGTGCGTGTCCAGGATCAGGCGCGTGATGTTGTCCGCCTCGTAGGGGATCAGCGCCTCGTTCAGGAACTGCGTGAGCGGTGTGTCGGCCAGCACATGGCGGGCGGCCATGCGTTGCCGGGCCGAGTCCGCGGCGATGCCGGCCAGTTCGTCGCCCGCGCGGGCCGGACTGGCGCAGGCCATGAGCTGGCGCAGGCCATCGAAGGTGAAGACCTGCCGGGCGATCGTGGTGCGGTAGCGCATGTCGGTGGTGTGTGGGCAGCCCATGCCTGTGCGCTGCGTCGGCCCGCTGGCGCGCTGTGCGCCGGAGGTCTGCGCAGGCCCAGGCCTTTCGCGTCACGACCAGCGCGAGGGTGGCGGCGCTGCCGACCCACCCTGTTCAGCACGATGCAGGCCGGGGCCGCGCAGGCACCCGGCGCCCGCATTGTCGGGCCGGCGCCGCAGAACTGCACGTCCTGCTGCATGCCCGTGGCCCGATGGGCACCTGGCACCTGCGCGGGCAGGCCACAGGGTTCGGCGCTGGCGCGCCGGACTCAGCCGGCCACGAGCCGGTGCACGAGGTCGGCCGTGGTGCTGGCCTGGTACTTGCGCATGAGGCGCGCGCGGTAGATCTCCACCGTGCGGTGGCTGATGTCCAGCGCGCGACCGATCTCCTTGGCCGTGAGGCCTTGCATGACCTGGGCGGCGACCTCGCGTTCGCGCGGCGTCAGGCTGGCGTGCACGCTGCGGCGCGCGCTGAGGTCCTCGAAGCTCCAGATGCCTGCCGCATGCGGCGCCTGGCGGTCGAAGGCCCGGCCCGTGACATGGCACCAGAAGACCTCGCCCTTGAAGCGGCCGTCCATGCGCCGCATGATGCGGTCGTCGGCGTAGTGGCCCTTGGCGTTCATGATGGGCGTGATGCGCGCGCCCGTGCGCTCATACTCGTCGGCGCTCGGGTAGAGCACGCGGAACGACTGCCCCAGGAGCTGCTCGCGCGTGGCGCCGAACATCTCGCACAGATGGCGGTTGCAGTCCACAATCGTCCGCTCGCGCGACACCACCAGCCCGATGGGCGCCAGATCGAATGCCAGCCGGTAGTCCACGTCCATCGGGATTCTCATTAGGAAAAACTACGTACTTGGCTACGTAGTATCGTTCCGTGGTCCGAACCCATAGGAGGCTCCCTTGAACAAAATCTATCCTTCCGCCGAGGCGGCGCTGAAGGGCATCGTCCAGGACGGCCAGTTGCTGGCCGTGGGCGGTTTCGGCCTGTGCGGGATTCCCGAAGCGCTGATCGAGGCGCTCAAGGATTCCGGCGTCAAGAACCTGACCGTGATCTCCAACAACGCCGGTGTCGACGGCTTCGGCCTGGGCAAGCTGCTGGAGACGCGCCAGATCAAGAAGATGATCGCCAGCTACGTGGGCGAGAACAAGGAGTTCGAGCGCCAGTACCTGGCCGGCGAGCTGGAACTGGAATTCACGCCCCAGGGCACGCTGGCCGAGAAGCTGCGCGCCGGCGGCGCGGGCATTCCGGCCTTCTTCACCAAGACCGGTGTGGGCACCCAGGTGGCCGAGGGCAAGGAGCTGCGCGAGTTCGACGGCGAGACCTATGTGATGGAGCGCTCGCTCGTGCCCGATGTCTCCCTGGTCAAGGCCCACCGTGCCGACAAGAGCGGCAACCTGCAGTTCCGCCTGACGGCGCGCAACTTCAACCCTGCCGCCGCCACGGCCGGCAAGGTCTGCATCGTGGAAGTGGAGGAGGTGGTCGAGGTCGGCGAGATCGCACCGGACGACATCCACCTGCCCGGCATCTACGTGCACCGCATCGTGCACAACCCGAACCCCGAAAAGCGCATCGAAAAGCGCACCATCACAGAAAAACAAGGAGCCTGACCATGCCGTGGACCCAAGACCAGATGGCCGCCCGCGCGGCCCAAGAACTCGAAGACGGCTTCTACGTCAACCTGGGCATCGGCATTCCCACCCTGGTGGCCAACCACACGGGTGACAAGGAAGTGTGGCTGCAGTCCGAGAACGGCATGCTGGGCATCGGCCCCTTCCCGACCGAGGATGCCGTGGACGCCGACCTGATCAACGCCGGCAAGCAGACCGTGACGACGATTGCCGGCTCGTCCATCTTCGGCAGCGACCAGTCGTTCGCCATGATCCGCGGCGGCAAGATCAACCTGTCCATCCTGGGCGCCATGCAGGTGTCCGAGAAGGGCGACCTGGCCAACTGGATGATCCCCGGCAAGATGGTCAAGGGCATGGGCGGCGCCATGGACCTGGTGGCGGGCGTCAAGCGCGTCATCGTGCTCATGGAGCATGTGGCAAAGAAGAAGGACGGCACGACCGACCTCAAAATTCTTCCCGCCTGCACTCTGCCTTTGACCGGCGTGGGCGTGGTGGACCGTATCATCACCGACCTGGGAGTGATGGACGTGACGCCGCAGGGCCTGAAGCTCGTGGAACTGGCCCCCGAAGTGAGCTTCGAGGACATCCAGTCCAAGACCGGCGTGACGCTGATTCGCTGATGTTGCCGTGCTGTGCAGTGCCTGCCTGGTGCAGGCCTGCGCGACGAGAGCCCGCCTTGCGCGGGCTCTTTTGCTTATATTTCAGATTTCGAGCCAATGGGAGCCTCTATGACGGATGTCGCGGCCGTGCGCAATCCACCGACAGCGCAGGGATGGAAGGACGAGGGCGTGCATTTCCTGCGCGCCGTCACCGACATGGCCGAGCATTGCAACGTGGTGACCGGCGAGCCCATCTTCAACGACAAGGGCGTCAAGCTCGTGGACAAGGGCGCGCGCATCGACAGCAACATGTACGAGCGCCTGGTCAAGCACAAGCTGCGCGACCCCATCGACAAGCACCTGGGCGTGGACAACCGCGTGGACGTGCTGGCCATCGAGGCCCAGGCCATGGTGCAGTGCGAAACCGTGGACCTGATGCGCCGCCTGGTGCAGTCGCTGGGCGGCACGGACCGGCTGCTGGCGCCGCTGCGCCTGATGGTGCTGCCGCCGCAGATCGCCTTCAAGCTCACGGTCATGCGCGAGCAGCGGCCCGAGCTGTTCGCCCACAGCCTGCAGATGATGCTGGTGGCCGTCTACCTGGCGCTGCAAAGCGAATGGAGCGAGCGTGAATGCGGCCCGCTGGCCACGGCGGCCCTGCTGCACGACGTGGGCATGCTCTACATGGACCCTGCCTGGACCGACCCCAACTACCGGCTCACGGGCGCCGAGCGCAAGCACCTGGTGGCGCACTCGGTCACGGGCATGCTCATCATGCGGGGCGCGGGCGCGTATTCGCAGGACGTGGAAATGGCCGTGCTCGAGCACCACGAGCGCATGGACGGCACGGGCTATCCGCGCGGCGTGCATGGCGAAGCCATCTCCAAAATGGGCCGTATCCTGTTGCTGGCCGAGGTGGTCTCGGCCTTCTTCGACAAATTCCAGGACCTGCCCGGCCAGCGCCTGTCGCTGATGCTGCGCATGAACCACCGCCGCTATCCGGCCGATCTGGTCGGCATCCTGCTGCCGCTGCTGTACGACGAGATCTCGCCGGGCACGCCGCTGCCGCCGCTGCAGGCCGAGGTCACGCACAGCGTGGCAGCGCTGTCGGCCGCCTTCCAGATGTGGGACACGTTCAGCCAGGCCTTTCCCGAGCGCTGGCAGGCCATGCCCGATCACCAGGCGGCTGTCTACATCGACTCCAGCATCGGCAGCCTGCAAAAGCAGCTGGCCGAGGCCGGCCTGCACCCGAACCAGCAGACCGACCTGCTGGCCTACCTCAAGGACGATGTGCAGGGCATGAGCGAGCTGGCCCTGCTCAGCCGCGAGGCGCTGTGGCAGCTGCAGGCCATCGTCAACGCCTGCCTGCGCCGCT
>DATKFT010000179.1:0-3687 GCA_035544335.1 Pseudorhodoferax sp. | reverse complement strand
CACGCCCAGGGCCAGGCCTTCGTGCGCACGCTGGCCGGCCACGTGCGGCGCGGCGCAGCCCTGCTGCTGGACTACGGCTTTCCCGAGGCCGAGTACTACCACCCGCAGCGCAGCACCGGCACGCTGATGTGCCACCAGGGCCACCGCGCCGATGCCGATCCGCTCATCGAGCTGGGCCGCAAGGACATCACGGCCCATGTGGACTTCACAGGCATCGCCGTGGCCGCGCAGGACGCCGGCTGGGACGTGCTGGGCTACACGAGCCAGGCCCGCTTCCTGATCAATTGCGGCCTGCCGCAGCGCATGGAGCAGGCGCCGCTGGCGCAACGCGCGATGGCGCACCGGCTCATCGCCGAACACGAGATGGGCGAGCTGTTCAAGGTGCTGGCCCTGTCCAAGGGGGTGGAGCCCTGGGACGCGCCCGGCTTCGCGCTGGGCGACCGCAGCCACACGCTGTAGGAACGTCAGGACCGCCACCATGCTGCGCTGGCTGCTCGTCGTGTTCCTCGCGCTGATGCTGATCAACTGGCTGCAGCCCTTCCTGGCCAAGCTGGGTTTCGGGAAACTTCCAGGCGATCTGCGCTTCCGACTGTTCGGGCGCGACTGGTTCGTGCCGCTGACCAGCACCCTCCTGCTCAGCGGCGCCGTCACGCTGATCTCCAAAATTCTCTGAGACAAGGAGTGGCATGAAAGCCTGCATCGACATCGGTGGCACCAAGGTGGCCGTGGGCCTGAGCGCCTTGACTGGCCCCCGGCCCGAGATCCTCGCGCGCCAGAGCGAGCCCACGGCCAAGAGCGGCACGCCGCTGGCGCTCGCGCAGCAGATCCTGCGCCTCGTCGATGCGGCCTGCGCCCAAGCCGGCGTGGACCCGGCCCTGGTGCAGTCGGCCGGCGTGTCCTCGGCCGGGCCCTTCACCCGGCGCGAGGGCCGCATCGAGCTGACCACGCCCAACATCTGTGGCGGGCTCGCGGGCCCGGCGCGCGGCCTGCCCAACGACTGGACCAGCGTGCCCGTGGAAGCCCCGCTGTCCCAGCGGTTCGCGCGGCTGCGCGTGGAGAACGACTGCGTCGCAGCCCTGGAAGCCGAACGCCGCTGGGGCGCGCTGCAGGGCACGGACCATTGCGCCTACGTGACCTGGAGCACGGGCATCGGCGTGGGCCTGTGCGTGGACGGGCATGTGCTGCGCGGCAAGAACGGCAATGCCGGCCACGCCGGCCACAGCTTCGTCAGCAGCGGCGAGGAGGACGCCCTGTGCGGCTGCGGCAACCGCGGCGACGTGGAAGCCCTGGCCGCGGGCAATTCCATCGGGCGACGCTTCGGCCACGATGCCGCGCATTGGATGGGCCTGGCCAGCCAGGGCGATGCGCGTGCACAGGCCATCGTGGACAGCTTGTGCCTGACCGTGGGACGCATGCTCTACAACCTGGTCGCCACGCTGGACCTCGAACGCATCAGCCTGGGCGGCAGCGTGTTCTGGTACCACCGCGACCTCCTGCTGCCGAAACTGCAGGCCCAGGTCAGCGCGCATTTGCCACCGCTCACACGCCATGTCATTTTGCAGCCCGCGGGATTGCAGAACCAGGTGGGCGATTATGCTGCGCTGGCACTGGCACCCGATTGAGATCCAGGCCTCGCCGCGATAATCTCGGCTGCGCCAAGGGAATCATATTTTCCGTTGGCGGTCCGTTTTCCATATAATTTCCGCGCCTACCCAAATTCGGGCAGGAGATATGGATGGACGACGATGAGTACATACAAGGAACTGCTGCAGCAACGTGAAAGCCTCGAGAAACAGATCGAGGAAGCCCGGCAGCGAGAAAACCAGGCGGCGATCGACAAGGTTCGCGCCCTGGTGGCCGAGTTCGAATTGACTCAGGACGATGTGTTTGGCCGCCGCGGCACGAAGAGCAGCACCGCCGGCCAGAAGGTGGCTCCCAAATACCGGGACAAGGCCACCGGCGCGACCTGGACCGGTCGTGGCAAGCCGCCGAAGTGGATCGACGGCAAAAACCGCGAAGAGTACCTGATCGGCTGACCGCGCCCCCATCGCGCACTTCTGTGCCGCGGGGCCATGACGCCCAGGCCGTTCAGGTCTGGGCCAGATACTTTTCCAAGCCCGCTTCGCGGGCCTTTTTGATTCGGGCACCGATTTCCGGCCCCTTGGCACCTTCTGCCAGTGCCTGGGACGAGATTCGTTCGGTTTGAACGGATACAACGGCCTGCAAGGCCTGGTGCAGGCGCTCGCGTTGCGGATATGGGCGCTGCTGCAATCCGGCCCGCCCCCGCGCATCGCATTCGCAGGCGATCAGCGCCTGCTCGAATCGGGCGGGTTTGCGAATCGCATCGCAGCGCTCGAACAAACGCATCAGTGCGGCTGCGCCCAATTCGCCACTGCGGTGGATATTGCCGTGCTCACGCGCCACCACATCGGCCAGTTCACGGCATTCGGTGGGCACGCGCAGGCGCTCGGACAGCGCCTTGAGCAGCCGCGCGGAACGCTGCTCGTGGCCATGGTGGCGCGGCAGCAGCTCGGCAGGCGTCGTCGCCTTGCCCAGGTCGTGGCACAGGCAGGCGAAGCGCACGGCCAGCGGCGCGTCCAGCGCCGCCGCCATGTCCAGCACCAGCATCAGGTGCACGCCCGTGTCGACCTCGGGATGGTGGTCGGCGCGCTGCGGCACGCCCCACAGCGCATCGACCTCCGGCAGCAGGCGCGCCAGCGCCCCGCAGCCGCGCAGCACCTCGAACATGCGCGAGGGCCGCCGCTCCATGAGCCCACGTGCGAGCTCCTGCCACACGCGCTCGGCCACCAGCGCATCGACTTCGCCGTCCTCCACCATGGCGCGCATGAGCGCCTGCGTGCCCTCGGCCACCGTGAAGTCGGCAAAGCGGGCCGCAAAGCGCGCGAGCCGCAGGATGCGCACCGGGTCCTCGCGGAACGCGTCCGACACATGGCGCAGCACGCGGCCGCGCACATCGGCCGCGCCGCCGAACGGATCCACCAGGCCGTCCAGGCCCTGCGCATCGGCGGGCTGGGCCATGGCGTTGATGCTCAGGTCGCGCCGCGCGAGGTCCTGCTCCAGCGTCACGTCCGGCGCCGCGTGGAACGCGAAGCCGTGGTAGCCGCGTGCCGTCTTGCGCTCGGTGCGCGCGAGCGCGTACTCCTCGTGCGTCTTGGGATGCAGGAACACCGGAAAGTCCTTGCCCACCGGCAGGTAGCCGGCCTCCAGCATCTGCTGCGGCGAGGCCCCCACCACCACCCAATCGTGGTCGTTCACGGGCAAGCCCATCAGCGCGTCGCGCACGGCGCCGCCCACCTTGTAGATCTCCATGGCCGCAGTGTAGGCCGCACATCTGCTTACAAGCCTTCACCATCCAAAGGTCGTACGCTGGGCCCCCCTCGGCGTTGAACCGCCACCATGACCGCCGCCGACACCGCCATCGCCCTGAACCGTTTCGGCCTGGGCGCCCGCCCGGATGGGCCCGCGCCCGATTCCAGCGACCCCGCCGATCCACGCGGCGCGCTGCTCGACAGCCTCGCGCGCTATGCGCCCGACCCGCCCGCCTGGGCCGCACAGCCCGGCCAGGCCCAGGTGCTGGCCACCGTGCAGGCGCTGCAGGCCGCGCAGCGCGAGGCCGACCCCGAACAGCGGCGCGAGGCCGCCACACAGCAGCGCCGCGTGCTGCGT
>DATKFT010000178.1:0-10367 GCA_035544335.1 Pseudorhodoferax sp. | reverse complement strand
GACCTGACCGAGATCGACGAGGCGCTGCTCGACGCGCGCTGGCCCGGCCCGGTCGCGACCGATGCGCGCGTGCTGTCCAAGGTGCGGCTGGGCAAGGGGCTGATCTGGCGCACCACCGACGAGGGCGTGCCGCTGTACGCGCGCAAGCTGCCCGTGGCCGAGGTGCAGGCCCGCATCGCGCGCTGCTGGCAGCCCTACCATGCGGCCGTGGGGGCGGCCATCGACGCCGCGCACGCGCGGCACGGCTACAGCCTGCATCTCAATTGCCACTCGATGCCGGCCGTGGCCTCGCGTTTCGCGACGGACTTCCCGGGCCTGGCCCATGCCGACTTCGTGGTCGGCGACCGCGACGCCAGCACGGCAGCTGCCGCGGTCTCTGCGCGCATCGTCGCGCATCTGCGCGGCCTGGGCTACGACGTGGCCTACAACCATCCCTACAAGGGCGTCGAACTCGTGCGCCGTTACGGCGACCCCGCGCAGCAGCGCCACAGCGTGCAACTGGAAATCAACCGCAGGCTTTACATGGACGAACAAACCCTGGCGCTGCATGCGGGCGCCGCACCGCTCAAGACCCATTTGCGTTCCTTGGTCGAACTGCTGCTGGCCACCGACCCGAGGCGCCTGTGATGGATCGCATCGATGGCGTCGTCATCGGCGCCGGCGTGGTCGGCCTCGCCGTGGCCCGCGCCCTGGCGCTGTCGCCGGCCTTCGCCGGGCGCGAACTCATGGTGCTGGAGGCGGCGGACGCCATCGGCACGGGCACCAGCTCGCGCAACAGCGAGGTGATCCATGCCGGCATCTACTACGCCAGCGGCTCGCTCAAGGCGCAGCTGTGCGTGCGCGGCAAGGCGCTGCTGTACGCCTACTGCGCCGAGCGCGGCATTGCCCACAGCCGCTGCGGCAAGCTGATCGTGGCCACCGACGACGCCCAGGTCGCGCAGCTGCAAGGCATCGTCGCCAAGGCCGCCGCCAACGGCGTGGACGATCTCGTGCTGCTGTCGGCCGAGCAGGCGCGTGCGCTGGAGCCGCAGCTGCGCTGCACGGCCGCGATCCATTCGCCGTCCACGGGCATCGTCGACAGCCATGCGCTGATGCTCGCGCTGCAGGGCGATTTCGAGAACGCCGGTGGCGTGGTGGCGCTCAACACGGCGCTCGCGCAGGCGCGCTGCACGCCGGACGGCATGGTGCTGACCATGCTGGATGGCACCGAGCTGTTGGCCGGCACCGTGGTCAACGCGGCCGGCCTGTCGGCCCAGGCGCTGGCGCTGCGCTTTGCGGGTCTGGACGCGGTCCATGTGCCGCCCAGCCATTTCGCCAAGGGCAATTACTTCACGCTGGCGGGCCGAGCGCCGTTCTCGCGGCTGATCTACCCCGCGCCCGAGGCTGCGGGCCTGGGCGTGCACCTCACGCTGGACCTGGGCGGCCAGGCCAAGTTCGGGCCCGACGTGCAGTGGGTGGAGCGGGCCGACGACCTCGTGGTCGACCCGCGCCGCGGCGATGCCTTCTATGCCGAGGTGCGCAAGTACTGGCCCGGCCTGCCCGATGGTGCGCTGCAGCCGGGTTACGCCGGCATGCGGCCCAAGATCCAGGCGCCGCACGAGCCCGCGCGCGACTTCGTGCTGCAGGGGCCGGCCGTGCATGGCGTGCCGGGCCTGGTCAACCTGTTCGGCATCGAATCACCAGGACTCACGAGTTCGCTGGCCATCGGCGAGCAGGTGGCGCAGCTGTTGCAACCGGGCTGAGCAGACCCTAGCTGCGCTGCCTGCGCAGCAGGCTGAACATCCCGGCCGCGCAGGCCAGCGCGGCGGCCAGGCCCAGGGCCAGCTTGGCGCCGCCGGCATGGCCGCTCTGGGGCGCGGAAAAGCTGAACAGCACGGCCAGCAGCACGGCGCCGATGCTCTGGCCGGTCAGCCGCGCCGTGCCCAGCATGCCGCTGGCGCCGCCGGCGCGGTGCGGTGGTGCCGAGGTCACGATCAGGTAGTTGTTGGGCGACTGGAACAGCGCGAAGCCGATGCCGCACAGCGCCATGCGCCAGGCGATGTCGGCGTTGTGCGGCTGCTCGGGCAGCCAGGCCAGCAGCGCCAGGCCGCTGGCCATGGTCCACATGCCGGCCCAGCCCAGCAGGCTGGGTGGCACGCGGCCGATGAGCCGGCCCGCGATCGGTGCGGTCACGATGCTGCCGAGCGGCCATGCCGTGATGAGCAGGCCCGTGTCCACGTGCGAGCGGCCGTAGCCGTCCAGCAGCAGGAAAGGCAGCGCGATGTTGGACAGCATCTGCGCCGAGAACGCCGTGACGGAGCTGCACATGGACAGCGCGAACACGCGGATGCGCAGCAGGTCCACAGGGAACAGCGGCACGGCCTGGCCGAGCTGGCGCCGCACGTAGACCACGCCGATGGCCAGGCCCGCGGCGATCATGAGCATGGCTGGCAGCACCGAGCCCGGCTGGCCGGCGCGCGTGCCGAGCTGGTCGGCGCCCAGGAAGACCAGCGCGAACATGGCGGCGTTGAGCGCCACGTCCAGCACCGACAGCCGGCCCTCGGCGGCCGGCAGCGGATTGGCCGGCAGCGCGCGTGCGCCCAGCACCAGCAGCGCCGCGGCGATCGGCAGGTTGATCGCGAACAGCCAGGGCCAGCTGGCCACCGACAGCACGGCCGCCGCCACGCTGGGGCCGGCCACCGAGG
This sequence comes from Pseudorhodoferax sp., assembly GCA_035544335.1. Classification (GTDB taxonomy): domain Bacteria; phylum Pseudomonadota; class Gammaproteobacteria; order Burkholderiales; family Burkholderiaceae_C; genus Pseudorhodoferax. Next base: position 7,683 of record DATKFT010000178.1, on the reverse strand, counting down.
CCACGGCCACGGTCATGGAGTTGAAGGCGATGCCGCGGCCCAGCAGCGCGCGCGGATAGGTCAGGCGCACCAGGGCCGAGTTCACGCCCATGACGCCGGCCGCGCCCATGCCCTGCAGCGCGCGCGCGGCCACGAGCTGGCCGAGGTCGCGCGCCAGCACGCAGCCCAGCGAGCCCAGCAGCAGCACCGCCACGCCGCCCAGGTAGACGCGCCGGTAGCCCAGCAGGTCGCCGAGCTTGGCGCAGGGCAGCAGCAAGGTCAGCACGCCCAGCTGGTAGGCGTTGACGATCCAGATCGCGTCGGCGGCGGGGCGGTTCAGGTCGCGCGCGATGCCTGGCAGCGCGAGGTTGACGATGGTGGCGTCCAGCACCGAGATGGCGATGCCGAGCAGGATCACCGCCATCGACCAATGGCGGGCCGGCGTCGGCAGGCCGTCCTGTGCGGCGCTGGTTGGGCTCATCAGGCCTTGCGGTCGCGGATCGCCTGGGCGGCCTCGCGCACCAGGGCCGGTCCCTGGTAGATCAGGCCGGTGTAGATCTGCACGAGATCGGCGCCGGCCTCGATCTTGGTCAGCGCGTCGCGCGCCGTCAGCACGCCGCCCACGCCGATGATGGGGAAGTCCGGGCCCAGCGCCTGGCGCAGCTGCGCGATCACGCGGTTGCTGGCGGCCAGCAGCGGCGCGCCCGACAGGCCACCGGTCTCCTCGGCATGCGGCAGGCCTTGCACGCGGTCGCGCGCAAGCGTGGTGTTGGTCGCGATCAGGCCCCAGCCGAGCTGGTCGGCCGCGGCATCGGCGGCGGCGTAGCGCTGCAGCGTGGCCGCGATGACCGCGACCTGGGCTTCGTCCAGGTCGGGCGCGATCTTGACGAAGAGCGGCACGCGGCGCAGCTGCGTGCGGCCATCGGCGCCCGTGGTCGCGTGCGTGCGCGCCAGTTCGGCACGCCGCTCGGCCAGCGCGCCCAGCAGCGCGTCCAGCGCGGCGTCGGCCTGCAGCGCGCGCAGGTTCTGCGTGTTCGGGCTGGAGATGTTGATCGTGACGTAGTCGGCGTGCGGGTAGACGCCGGACAGGCCCGCCAGGTAGTCGTCGGTGGCGCGCTCGGTCGGTGTGGCCGCGTTCTTGCCGATGTTCAGGCCCAGCAGCAGGGGGCTGGTGCCCTGCTGGCGGAACTTGGCGCGCTGCACGTTGGCCAGGAAGGCGTCCAGGCCGTCGTTGTTGAAGCCCAGCCGGTTGATCAACGCCTGCGCGCGCGGCAGCCGGAACATGCGCGGCTTGGGGTTGCCGGGCTGGGGCTTGGGCGTGACCGTGCCGACCTCGACGAAACCGAAGCCCAGGGCGCCCAGCGCATCGATGCAGCGCGCATTCTTGTCCAGGCCGGCGGCCAGGCCCACGCGGTTGGGAAAGCGCAGGCCCGCGACGGTGATGGGGTCTTCGACGCGCTGGTCGCACCAGGCCCAGGCCAGCGGCGTGCCGTGGGCACGCGCGAGCGCGGACATGGTGGCGTCGTGGGCGGTTTCGGCATCCAGGCCGAACAGCAGGGGCCGGGCCAGGGCGTAGGAAAGCCGGGTCGGCAGCAAGGGCATCGGATAATTCTCGGCCAGTCTCAACAAACGCCGGATTCTCCCAGATGACTTCCAACGCTCCGCTGTCGCAAGACCAACTCAAGGCCCTGGTGGGCCGCGCCGCCCTCGCGTACGTGGTGCCGGGCGAGATTTTGGGGGTGGGCACGGGCTCCACCGTCAACTGCTTCATCGACGCGCTGGCCGAGATCCGAGACAAGATTCCCGGCGCCGTGTCGAGCTCGGAGGCCAGCACGGCCCGGCTCAAGGCCCTGGGCATCCCCGTGTTCGACGCCAATGCGGTGGGTGAACTCGCGGTCTACGTGGACGGTGCCGACGAGATCGACGGCGGCGGCCACATGGTCAAGGGCGGCGGCGCGGCGCTCACGCGCGAGAAGATCGTGGCCGCGCAGTCGCGCCGCTTCGTCTGCATCGCCGATGCGTCCAAGCAGGTGGCCGCGCTGGGCCGCTTCCCGATTCCTGTGGAGGTGGTGCCCATGTCGGCGCAGCAGCTCGTGCGCCGCTTCACGGCCATGGGCGGCCAGGCGACGCTGCGCCAGACCAAGGACGGCAGCGGCCCGCTCGTGACCGACAACGGCCAGCACATCCTGGACGTCGCGGGCCTGTCCATCACGGACCCGCTGGATTTCGAGACGCGCGTGAGCCAATGGCCCGGCGTGGTCACTGTGGGCGTGTTCGCGCACCAGCGCGCACAGGTCTGCCTGCTCGGCACGCCGCAGGGCGTGCAGACGCTGACGTTCTAAAAGACGATGCCGGCCGGGTTGGCCGGTGCAGGCGCGGGTGCTGGCCTGGCCGCGGGGGCAGGTGCTGCCGACGCGCCGGATGCGGCCGGGGTGGCCGTGCGCACGGGCACCAGGGGCTGGGCCGGCGGCGCGCGGTAGCCGGGCGGCAGCTGCGAGCTGGCCGGGTAGCCTGCGCTGTCCAGGTACTGCGTCCATTCACCGGGCGCGAAGCCCTTGAGGCGCTGGGCGCCGATCGTGAGCACGGGCAGGCTGTTGTCGCCGCTGAGCTGGCGCAGCGCGGCGATGTCCTCGTCGCTGCGCACGCTGCGCTCGGCGAACGGAATGCCGCGTGCACGCAGCAGCTGGCGCGCGTCGTCGCAGGGCGTGCAGTCGCTGCCCGTGTACAGCAGCACGGGAAAGCGGTTTGCGGTCTGGCGCAGCTCGTAGGGCAGTGCCGGCCCCGCTTCGGCGGCAGGCTGGACGGGCAGCGTGCCGGGGCTGGCCCCGGCCGCCAGCGGGCGGTCGGAGAAGGTCACGCGGCCATCGGGCCCCACGTTGCGGTACACGGTCTGGGCCGCGGCCAGGCCGGCGCACAGCAGCAGGCCGCTGGCAAGGGCCTGGCCGGCCGCCAGTGCGCGCCCCATGCTCAGGCCATGCCCTGGTGGCGCAGCAAGGCGTCCAGCGTGGGGGCGCGGCCGCGGAAGGCCTTGAACGAGTCCATGGCGGGCCGGCTGCCACCGGCTTCGAGGATTTCGCGGCGGTAGCGCCTGCCGGTCTCGATGCTGGGCAGGCCATCCGCGCCCGCGGTTTCCTCGAAGGCCGCGTAGGCATCGGCGCTGAGCACCTCGGCCCACTTGTAGCTGTAGTAGCCGGCAGCGTAGCCGCCCGCGAAGATGTGGCTGAAGGTGTTGGGCGTGCGGCTGAACTTTGGCGAGGGCAGCACGGCCACTTCGTCGCGCACGCTGGCCAGCAGCGCCATGAAATCGGCCTCGGGCGCGTGCGTGGTGTGCAGCAGCATGTCGAACAGCGCGAACTCGATCTGGCGCAGTGTCTGCATGCCGCTCTGGTAGTTCTTGGCGGCCAGCATCTTGTCGTACAGCGCGCGCGGCAGCGGCTCGCCGGTCTCCACATGGGCCGTCATGTGGCGCAGCACGTCCCATTCCCAGCAGAAGTTCTCCATGAACTGGCTGGGCAGCTCCACGGCGTCCCATTCCACACCGCTGATGCCGGACACGTCGCGCTCGTCGACCTGGGTCAGCATGTGGTGCAGGCCATGGCCGAACTCGTGGAACAGCGTGGTCACGTCGTCGTGCGTGAGCAGTGGCGGCTGGCCGTCCACGCCGGCCGCGAAATTGCAGACCAGCTGCGCGACCGGGGTCTGCAGCCGGCCGTCGTCGGGGCGCAACCAGCGTGCGCGCACGTCGTCCATCCAGGCGCCGCCGCGCTTGCCGCTGCGGGCCGAGGGGTCCAGGTAGAACTGGCCGACCAGCTGCGGTGCACCACCGGCCTGGCTGGCGGCACGCTCGATGCGGTAGAACTCCACCGTGGGGTGCCAGACGGGCGCCTCGTCGCGCCGGATGCTGACCTCGAACAAGGTCTCGATGATCTTGAACAGCCCGGCCAGCACCTTGGGGGCCGTGAAGTACTGCTTGACCTCCTGCTCGCTGAAGGCGTAGCGCGCTTCCTTGAGCTGCTCGCCGATGTAGCTCCAGTCCCAGGGCTGCGGGTCGGTCAGGCCGAGCTTCTCGGCGGCGAAGCTGCGCAGGTCGGCAACGTCCTTTTGCGCATAGGGGCGCGCGCGCTGGGCCAGGTCGCGCAGAAAGCCCACCACCTGGTCCGGCGAGTCGGCCATCTTGGGCACGACCGAGACTTCGCCGAAGTTGGCGTAGCCCAGCAGCTGGGCCTCTTCCTTGCGCAGCGCCAGGATCTCGTGGACCAGCGCGGTGTTGTCGAAGCGCTTGGCATCGCCTTCGGCCTGGTCGGAGGCGCGTGTCGCGTAGGCCCGGTACAGGCGCTCGCGCAGTGCGCTGCTCTTGGCGAACTGCATCACGGGCAGGTAGCTGGGCAGCTTGAGCGTGAGCTTGAAGCCGCTCTGGCCTTCCGCCTCGGCGGCAGCACGTGCGGCCTGGCGCACGTCGGGCGGCACGCCGTCCAGCTCCTCCTCGGTCGCGTAATAGGCGTAGGCGTCGGTGGCGTCCAGCGCGTTCTCGCTGAATTTTTGCGACAGCTCGGCCTGGCGCTCCTGGATCGCGGCGAAGCGCTGCTTGGCCGCACCCGTGAGTTCGGCGCCGCTCAGCACGAAGTTGCGCACGGCGTTGCGCAGCGCCTGCTGCTGGGCCGGCGTCAGCGCCTGGGAGTCGATGGCCTTGTACTTGGCGTACAGGTGCTCGTCGGCGCCCAGCCGGGTCCAGAACTCGGTCACGCGCGGCAGCGCCTCGTTGTAGGCGGCGCGCAGTTCGGGCGTGTCGGCCACCGCGTTCAGGTGGCTGACCGCGCTCCAGGCCCGGCCCAGCCGCTCGGTGGCGGTGTCCAGCACGCGCGAGATGGCGGTCCAGTCGGCCGGGAAGTCCGGTGCCGTGGCCTGCTCGAGCGCCTGGCTGGCTTGGGCCAGCAACTGGTCGATGGCGGGCGCCACATGCTCGGGCCGGATCTGGTCGAACAGCGGCAGGTCGGAGAACGAGAGGAGGGGGTTGGACTGCATGGGTGGCATTTTGCGCCAGCCCCGCCGATCACAAGCCCCCGTACCGGGTGTCCGGGGCTATCGCCGTCTTAGGCAGCGGCGCGCTCGGCCGCCTCCAGCGTGTTGACCAGCAGCATGGCGCGCGTCATCGGTCCGACACCGCCCGGCACCGGCGTGATCCAGCCCGCCACTTGCTTGACGCCGTCGAAGTCCACGTCGCCGCAGAGCTTGCCTTCGGCATTGCGGTTCATGCCCACGTCGATGACCACGGCACCGGGTTTGACCATGTCGGCCGTGACCAGGTTCTGCTTGCCGACGGCCGCGACGATCACGTCGGCCTGGCGCGTGAAGGCCGCGAGGTCCGGCGTGGCGCTGTGGCAGATGGTGACGGTGGCGCTCTGCGCCAGCAGCATCATGGCCATGGGCTTGCCGACGATGTTGCTGCGGCCGATCACGACCGCATGCTTGCCGCGCAGCGCGTAGCCGATGGACTCCAGCATGCGCAGGCAGCCGTGGGGCGTGCAGGGCCAAAAGCCCGGCTGGCCGACCATCAGCGCGCCCGCGCTGGCCACGTGGAAGCCGTCCACGTCCTTGGCCGGCGAGATCGCCTCGATGACCTTGTGGGCGTCCATGTGCTTGGGCAGCGGCAGCTGCACGAGGATGCCGTGCACGGACGGGTCGGCGTTGAGCGCTTGGATGCGCGCGAGCAACTCGGCCTCCGGCAGGTCGGCCGGGTGGCGTTCCAGCGTGGCTTGCAGGCCGGTCTCGCTGCTGTCGTTGACCTTGTGCTTGACGTAGACCTGGCTGGCCGGGTCGTCGCCGACCAGCACGATGGCCAGATGGGGTTGGATGCCGCGCGCCTTGAGCGCGGCGGTGCGGCCGGCCACATCGGCGCGGATCTGACGGGCCAGGGCGTTGCCGTCGATCAGTTGAGCTGTCATGGGGAGGTCTTCAAAAGCAACGCCCGCCAACCAGAGGTTGGACGGGCGCGGTGGGTGGGTGGGGGCGGCTCAGGCCTTGGCGGTCTGGCCCAGTGCGATCTTGAGCAGGTCGGCCACGGTGTTGGCGTTCAGCTTTTCCATGATGTTGGCGCGGTGCGCCTCCACGGTCTTGATGCTGATGCCCAGATCGTCGGCGATCTGTTTGTTGAGCCGGCCCGCGACGATGCGTTCGAGCACCTGCGATTCGCGCGAGGTCAGCTTGGACAGCAGGGCGCCGCGGCTGGCGGCCTGCTGGTGGTCGGTGAAGGCGTCCTTGGCGTGGTCCAGCATGCGCTCGACCAGGGTCACGAGTTCCTCTTCCTTGAAGGGCTTCTGGATGAAGTCCATCGCGCCCTTCTTCATGGTGTCCACCGCCATGGGCACGTCGCCATGGCCGGTGATGAAGACGATGGGCAGCGGCGACTTGCGTTCGAGCAGCTTGTCCTGCAGTTCCAGTCCGGTCATGCCGCCCATGCGGATGTCGACCAGCAGGCAGGCGACTTCGCGCGCGTCGTAGCGGGACAGAAAGGCCTCGGCCGATTCGAAGCAGCGGACGCGGTAGTCCTTGCCCTCCAGCAGCCACTGGAGCGAATCGCGAACGGCTTCGTCGTCATCGACAACATAAACCGTGCCTTTCTTCGGAATCAAACTCATGCGGGTACTCCGGGGTTTTTCGCTGCGTTGGCTGGATTTTGCAGGGCGTTGGGGTCTTTTGCCAACGGAATCCAGAATGAAAACCGGCATCCCATGCACTCGGAACCATTGTAGAGGTTCTCTGCCTGCATCCTGCCGAGATGGGATTCGATGATGGAACGGCACAGATTGAGGCCAATGCCCATGCCATGTGCCTTGGTCGAGAAGAAGGCCTCGAACAAATGGTCCATGACTTCGGGCGCCAGCCCGGTGCCGGTGTCGGTGACGGCGAACTCGATGCCCGCTTCTTCGTTTTCCTGGCGCGGCAGCACGCGCAGCTCTATGTTGCGGCGCTGCGTGGGCCGCTGCGCCGAATCGATGGACTCGGCCGCGTTGCGGAGAAGGTTGACCAGCACCTGTTCGATCAGGATGGGGTCGACCATCAGCGGCGGCAGCCGCGCCGCCACATAGTGGCTCAGCCGCACATTGCGCCGGCGCAGCTCGATGCCGGCCAGCTCGACGGCTTCCTGCACGATCTCCTGCACGCTCGACAGGCTGCGCTTGGGCTCGCTGCGTTTCACGAAGGACTGGATGCGGTGGATGATCTGGCCTGCGCGCTGCGCCTGGCGCGAGGTCTTTTCCAGCGCCATGAGCAGGTCCTCGTGCGCAATGCCGTTGCCCTTGAGCCGCGAGACCATGCCGTTGCAGTAGTTGGTGATGGCCGCCAGCGGCTGGTTCAGCTCGTGCGCGACGCTGGAGGCCATCTCGCCCATCGTGATCAAGCGGCTGGAGGTCTGGGCGCGCTCGGCCTGCTGCGCGGCCTGCTCCTCGGCCAGGCGGCGCGGCGTGATGTCGGTGGCGATCACCATCTGCACGAGCCGGCCATCGACCCAGCTCAGGTAGCGCGCACGCACCTCCAGCCACTTGCCGAGTTCGGGCACGTGGATTTCGGCGCTTTCGGTCTCGCTCGTGGTCAGCGAATCGGTGGGCAGGCCGGCGTAGGCGTCCACGTCGTCCAGATGCTCGTCGCTGGCCGGTGTGGACGGCATGCCGGCGCGCGCCACCAGCGCCTCGTGGCCATGCGTCTGCG
>DATKFT010000177.1:0-6063 GCA_035544335.1 Pseudorhodoferax sp. | reverse complement strand
GCGCACGGGGTAGCTGACCAGGTGCAGGTGCGGGCCCAGCCAGGCGTTCACGTCGCCGCTGCGCAGCGCGGCCGGCAGTGCGGCCTGCGGCAGCAGCGCGCGGTAGGCCAGGTGGCCCGTCAGCCGCGGCGGGCCGTCGGCCAGCAGCCGTGTGCGCACGTCGCTCCACAGGCCGTCGGCGCCGATCAGCGCGTCGCCCTCGACGGGCGCGGCCGGCTTGCCATCGCCCTGCAGCGTGTCCAGCAGCACGCCGTCGCGCGTGTCGCGGAAGGACTGCACGCGCCGCCCCAGCCGCAGCGCGACGTCGGCGCGTGCGGCCACGGCCTCGTGCAGCAGCGCCAGCAGGTCGGCCCGGTGGACGGTGGCATAGGGCGCGCCGTAGCGTTGCGCCATGTCGCCCAGCCGCAGGCTGGCCAGGGACCGACCCGTGGCCGCATCGCGCACGCGCAGCTGCTGCGGAAACGCGGCCACGGCCTGCAGCGCCGCGTCCAGCTGCCAGCCGTGCAGCAGCCGCACCACATTGGGCCCCAGCTGCACGCCGGCGCCGACCTCGCTGAAGGCCGCCGTGCGCTCGAACAGCCGGACCTGCCAGCCCTGTCGCGCGCAGGCCAGTGCGGCGGCCAATCCGCCGATACCGCCACCGGCGACGAGGAGCTGCTTGGGACTTTCCATGGGGGCGCCATTGTGCCGCCACGGCGGCGCGTTTCTGGGGCCTGCACGGCCTGGATCACATGGCTTTGAACAGGTGCGCGTAGAGCCGGCTGACCGCGATGCGCTCGGCCGGCCGCCCATGCAGGCGCAGCTGCAGTTTGCCGCCTTCGTCGCGCTGCACCTGGGCGATGGCGTCGGCCCGCACGACCACGGCGCGGTGCACCTGCCAGAAGCGCTGCGCATCGAGTTGCGGCAGCAGCTGCTTGAGCGGCGTGCGAATCAGGTGCTCGGCCTCGGCGGTCAGCACGCGCACGTACTTGTCGGCGGCCTCGAAGTACAGCACCTCTGCGATCGGCACCAGGCGCAGATTGCCTGCTGCATCGCCCGCGGTGATGAACTGCAGCGGCGTGGCCTGCGGCACCAGCGCGGACGCCGCCAGCTGGCCGCCCGCCGCGGCCAGCAGCTGGCGCCACTGGTGCAGCGCCTGCTCCAGCGCCTCGGGCGTGGCAGCGGCGGGCGGCGTGGCCGCCAGCGCCTGCTGCAAGCGGGCCACGGTGCGGCGCAGCCGCTCGGGCTGCACGGGCTTGAGCACATAGTCCAGCGCCTGCGCATCGAAGGCCCGGGCCGCGTACTCGTCGTAGGCGGTCACGAAGACCAGCTGCGGCATGGGCGCCGCGTGCGCGGGCCAGCGCTCGGCCAGTTCGGCCGCCGCGGCCAGGCCGTCCTGGCCCGGCATGCGGATGTCCAGGAACAGCAGCTGCGGCAGCAGCCGCAGCGCGGCCTCGACCGCGCCGTGCCCGTCGCCCACGGTGGCGACGATCTGCAGGCCGGGCCAGGCCGCAGCCAGCTCGGCGGCCAGGGCCTGGGCCAGCAGGGGTTCGTCTTCGGCGATCAGCGCAGTGGGGGTTTGGGGCATGGGCAGTTCCTAGAGTGGCAGCCAGGCCGTGGCGATGGTGCCGCCACCGGGGCGGGGCTGGACCTGCACGGCGCCCCGTGTGCCGTAGAGCGTCTGCAGGCGTTCGCGCACCTGGCCGATGCCAAAGCCGCCCGGTGCAGCAGCATCCGGCGGCGGGCCGAAGCCACCGGACACCGCAGGCTGCGCCGGCAGGCCGGCCCCGGTGTCGATGACCTGCAGCACGAGGCAGGCCCCGTCGGCCCGCTGCGCGCGGCGGGCGCGCACCGTGATCTCGCCGCCGGCCACCTGGGGCTCCAGGCCGTGGCGGATCGCGTTCTCCACGAGCGGCTGCAGCAGCAGCGGCGGCACCTGCACGCTCCGCAGATCGTCGGGCAGGTCCAGCGTCGTGCGCAGGCGCTCGCCCATGCGCACGGCCATGAGCTCCAGGTAGTCGGCCAGGCGCTCGAACTCCTGGGCCAGCGGGTGCAAGGTGGCGCGCGAGCCGCCCAGCGTGGCGCGCAGGTAGCCGTTGAGCCGGTCCAGCATGGCCACGGCACGCTGCGGGTCCAGCGTGATCAGCACGCGCAGGTTGGCCAGCGTGTTGAACAGCATGTGCGGTTCCAGCTGGGTTTCCAGCAGCTTGAGCCTGGCCTCGGCGGCGTCGCGCTCGGCGGCGGCGATGGCCGCTGCCAGCGCGTCCGCCTTGCCGCGCGTGTGGAAGTAAAAGGAGCCGATGGCGCCCGCCGCGATCGTGATGTACAGGCCGATCATGCTGTCGCGTGCATCGGCCGTGCGGCTGGGATCGGCCGGGCCGATCAGCTTGAAGGCCAGCCAGTCGCCCGCGTAGAAGCCGACCAGGATGCCCGCCACCGTCAGCACCAGGCCGCGCCAGCCCTTCGGCCAGCCATGCCCGCCCTCGGCATCGCCGTGGCAGTGCGCGCGCGGCACCGCGTAGCGGCCGAACTCCATCGTGCCCCAGCACAGGGTGCCGACGCAGAGGGAATAGGCCAGCTGCGACAGGTAGCTGCGGTGCGGCCACATCAGCGTGGTCAGCACCGCCACCACGCAGCACAGTGCCAGCACGTGCAGGTAGTGGCGCAGGGCGTTGCGCAGGACGAGGTTCATGGGGAGCGGGCCGGTGCGGTCCCCAGATTCTTGACGAAGAAGGCCGCGATGGCGGCGTAGACCGGGGCCAGCGTGCCGCGGTCGAAGCCGGGCGGGTCGCGCAGCAGCCTGGCCGCGGGGCCGGACAGGTCCGTCACCATGGGTGAGAGGATGGAGCCATGGCCGGCCTGCGCCATGTCGGCCACCAGCGTGCAATGCGCGCCGCAGGCGGCCAGCACCGCATCGCCGTGCCAGCGCGGTGCCAGCCAGGCGTCCTGGCCCGCGCGCACCAGCCCCAGCGGCACGCGCGGGACGGCGAGGGAGTCCATGTCGATCGGCGCGGCCATCGGCACGGCCGCCACCACGGCCGCGATGCGCGGCTCCTGCCAGCTGCGCCAGGCACCGTCGTCGCCCAGCTTGGCGCGGACCACGCGGCGCGCGATGGCGATCTTGGCCTCGTCCAGCATGCCGCCGGTCAACTCGGTCGCCAGGCCCACGCAAGCCGGGAAGTCCTCGGCGATGTGGGCATCGCAGTGGCGTGCCAGCAGGGCGGGCGACCAGCGCGCGCCGGCCAGCGCCAGCACCGTGATGCCGCCCGCCGACATGCCGTAGGCGCCGGTGCGCTGCAGGTCGAGCTGCAGCGGTGCGAATCGGCCACCAACGGCCGATTGCGCGGCGACGGCGTCGATGGCCTGGGAGACTTCGCGCGGGCGCCGCTCCCAGGAGATCGGCCCGCGTTCGCTGCTGTCCTTGACGTTGTCGCCCGCGTGCAGCGGCATGGCCACCGTGAAGCCTGCCGCCACCAGCGCATGGCCCAGGTCGAACTGCGGCCAGACCGCGCCGCCCGAGCCATGCGAGAGCACGAGCAGCCGTCCGTTGCCGCCGGCCGGCGCGGCATCGACCGCCACCTGCAGCGTGAATGGCCCGCGCTGCAGCGGCGCGGGCGCCGTCTGCGTCGGGTAGAGCACGGTGACCGGCTCGCCGGCGTGCGAGGGGATGACCGCCATGCCGGTGGCTGCGCTGGCGAAGTCGGCTGCCACCAGGGCCAGCCCAGCCAGAACGGTTCGGATCGCTGCCATGAAGAACCTCGCGCGTCAGTCCAGCAGTTGGTAGGGCCCGCCGCGCGCCAGTGCACGCTGGAACGCCGGCCGCGCGTGGATGCGCTCCAGCCAGGCCATCAGCCGCGGGCGGCTGGCGTCCAGGCCGGCGCGTGCCCGGGCCGCCTCGACCGGAAAACTCATCTGGATGTCCGCCGCACTGAAGCTGGCGCCGGCGAACCAGTCGCGCCTGCCCAGTTCGGCTTCCAGGAAATCCAGCTGCTGCTTCAGGTTGGGCAGCACGATGGCCGCCTTGGCCTTGGCGGCGATGCCGCGCGCGATCGGCCGCGCGAAGAACGGCATCTTCGCGCGCTCGATGCGGTCGAAGACGAGCTTGAGCAGCAGCGGCGGCATGGCCGAGCCTTCGGCATAGTGCATGAAGTAGCGCCAGCGCACGGCATCTTCGGTACCGGGCGGCGGTGCCAGCCGGCCCTGGCCGTGGCGCTCCAGCAGGGTCTCCAGGATGGCGCCCGACTCGGCCAGCACCAGCCCGTCGTCGCTGGTCACCACGGGCGACTTGCCCAGCGGGTGCACGCGGCGCAGCGCGGGCGGGGCCAGCAGGGTGGCCGGGTCGCGCCGGTACTGCACGATCTCGTAGGGCAGCTCCAGTTCCTCCAGCAGCCACAGCACGCGCTGCGAACGGGAGTTGTCGAGGTGGTGGACGGTGAGCATGGCGTGCATGGTGCCCGATCAGCGCGGCGTGCCGCCGTCCAGCCGCTGGCGCTCGCGCGCGACCATGCGCTCCATGAGCGCGTTGCCGGGCGCGAGGACCCAGACTGCCAGGCCGTGGAACAGCAGCCCCAGGCCCCAGCCCAACAGCGGGAACAGCGCCCAGTGCCGGCCACCGGCCAGCGAGAGCGTGAGCAGCACGGCGTTGACGAGCACATAGACCGTGGCGTGGACGAACCAGCCCAGCTTGGCCTTGGCGCGGCGGCGGGCGGTCCAGTCGAGCCGGCTTTCGCCGGGCAGCAGGGGAGTGGACATGGCGTGGTCCTGCAAGAAGATGGCTCAGGCGGCAGCCTGGCGCTGCGCCAGTGCCAGCCGGCACAGCCGCAGGGCGCGGCCCGCGAAGATGCCGCTGAACAGGCCGTACAGCGTGCCGATGCCCGTGGCGAAGCCGCCCTGCTGGGCGAGCGCGGGGTGCATGGCGAGCAGCACGCCCACCGTGTACTTGGTCGCGAAGATGCCCATCATGAGTGCCAGCGGCCACGGGCTGCCGGGCAGCAGGAAACGGCGGCTGGCGGCGTCGTAGCGCACGGCCGGGTGCAGCGGCAGGCGGGCCACGAGCGCCAGGGCGGCGGCCGCGCCCAGCGCCCAGCCGGCCAGCGCGGACCCGCCGGCGCCCGCGCCGCCGAACGCGCCGGCCACGCCGTAGATGGCCAGCGCGACCATGGCCAGCGGCACCGCGGTGGCGCGGAACAGGTGCGTGCTGCTGGCGCGCAGCTGCCTGGCGCCCAACCAGGCCAGCAGCGCGAACAGGGCGAACACCCAGACGGGGGTGTGGGACAGGATCTGCAGCGGCATGCCGAACTCCTAGCAGGTGACGGTGAGGGGGTGGCGCGACTGTGCGCGGCCCCGCCGCCGCATGCCAGCCGCATGCGACGAAGCGCTGCGCGGCGGCGCCGGATGCCGCCGGCCGTGACGGACGGCAGAGGGTGCGGGGAGGGCCGCGGGCTTTACCAGTTGTTAACGAATGCAAGCGCATGCCGGCTACGATCCCGGGGTCTACTCGCACCGAGTTTTGTGCCTGCTTCCCAGCCTGCCCCATGGACCATCCCACGCCCGGCGACCAGCCCCCCGCCACCCCCACCGCGTCGACCGTACCGCCGCTGGCGCGGCCGCCTTCCCGGCGCCGCCGCTGGCTGGGCTCCGTGGTGGCGGTGCTGCTGCTGGGCGCGCTGGTCGGTGGCAGCTACTACCTCGTCAAGCGCCCGGCCGCGGCGCCGGGCGGGTTCGGCCGGCCCTCGGGAGGGCCCGGTGGATCTGGTGGCCCCGGCGGGCCTGGCGGTCCCGGGGGGGCCGGCTTTGCGGGCGGCTTCGGCATGGTCACGGTCGGCCACGCGGCGGTGGCGCGCGCGCAGATCCCGATCACGCTGGATGCGCTGGGCACGGTCACGCCGCTGGCCACGGTCACGCTCAAGCCGCAGGTCGGCGGCGTGCTGACCGAGGTGCTGTTCACCGAAGGCCAGACCGTGCGCAAGGGCCAGCTGCTGGCACGCATCGACCCGCGCACCTACGAGCAGGCCCTGCAGCAGGCGCGCGGCAACCGCATGCGCGACGAGGCGCAGCTGGAGGCTGCCCGCGTGCTGCTGGCGC
>DATKFT010000176.1:0-12071 GCA_035544335.1 Pseudorhodoferax sp. | reverse complement strand
GACGACGCGGCGCTGCGCGCGCTGCGGCTGACCGGCAGCTTTCCGCTGCGCGAGCCGGCCGCCTTCGTCGAGAACCTGCCCCGGATGCTGCCGCTGCGCACCGAGCGCACCGCGGGCGCCGTGGTGCTGCACGCGCGCCCTTGAGAGGGTGTCGCGGCGGCTGTTACAAATAAGTTGTCGGTGATCGGCCGGCCAGCGCGTCTTCACGGGGAAACCACCTTCCAAGGACGCAGCCGATGCCCACCGCCCCCGCCGCCCGCCAGCGGCCCCACCTGCCACCCGCCGCCCTCCTGCTGGCCTGCGCCGCCGCCCTCGCGGTGGTGGGCGCCCCCGCCGCTGCACAGGCACCGGTTGCCGTGCTGGCGCGCCCGCTGCAGCTGGCGCTGCCCGCGCAACCGCTGGCGCTGACCATCGACAGCCTGGCGCGCCAGTCCGGCGTGGGCATCGGCTTCGACGCCGCGCTGGCCCAGGGCCGCAGCGCACCCGCGCTGCAAGGCCAGATGACGCTGGGCCAGGCGCTCGCGCAGGCCCTGCGCGGCAGCGGCCTGGCGGCCACGGCCCAGGGCGCGGGCGTGGCCATCCGGCGCCAGGGCGACTCCTCGGGCGCCACCACGCTGCCGGCCGTGACCGTGACGGCCGAGGCCGAGCGCGAAAGCGCGGGCGGCCCGGTCGCAGGCTACGTGGCCCGGCGCAGCAGCACCGCCACCAAGACCGACACGCCGCTGCGCGAAATACCGCAGTCCATCTCGGTGATCGGCCGCGAGGAAATGCAGGACCGCGGCGTGCAGGACCTCTCGCAGGCCGTCGCCACCACGCCCGGCGTCATGACCGGCGTCTACGGCCCCGACAACCGCGGCTGGGAGTACATCACCGTGCGCGGCTTCACGGCCCGCAGCAACGGCTACCGCGACGGCCTGGCGCGCACACCGGCCGGCGTCACCTACTACCAGACCGAGCCCTACGGCCTGGAGCGCATCGAGGTGCTGCGCGGCCCCTCCTCGATGGTGTTCGGCCAGGGCGATGCGGGCGGCGTGATCAACCAGGTCAGCAAGCAGCCCACGGGCGAACGCATCCGCGAGCTCGAGGCCCAGGTCGGCAGCTTCCAGCGCCGGCAGCTGGCCTTCGACCTGGGCGACCGCTTCACCACGGATTCGCCGTTCAGCTACCGGCTGGTCGGCGTGGGCCTGGACAGCAACGACCAGGACATCTACCCCGACGGCCACAAGCTCAACCGCACGCGCAGCTACCTGGCGCCCTCGCTGCGCTGGCAGCCCGACGCCGCGACCTCGCTCACGCTGCAGGCCGAATACCTCAAGGACCGCTCGGCCGAGGACCCCTACTACATCGCGCCGGCCGACCATGTGCTGACCAAGGTGAAGATGGGCGACCACAGCTTCAGCAAGCTCGCCCAGCGGCAGACGGCCCTCGGCTACCGCTTCGAGCACCGCCTGGACAACGACTGGACGCTGCGCCAGAACGCACGCATCGCCCACCTGACGCTGGACCGGCGCGTGGTCTGGCTGGACTCCATCGGCGACGACGGCCGCACCGTCTCGCGCATCGCCCGCAGCTGGAACGACCCGATGCGCCAGACCGGCGTGGACACGCAGCTGCAAGGACTGCTCCACACGGGCGGACTGGAGCACCAGCTGCTGCTGGGCATCGACTGGAACAGCCAGAAGGCCAGGGCACGCCGCTTCATCGGCAGCGCGCCCGACCTGGACCTCTTGCAACCCGTGTACGGCCTGCCGATCGCGCAGCCGACACGGCCGCTGGCCGACTACACGCAGACCACGCGGCAGATGGGCATCTATGTGCAGGACCAGATCCGCGTGGACGAGCACTGGCTCGTCACGCTGGGCGGCCGCCAGGACCGCGTGAAGTCCGTGACCGACCAGCACCGCAGCGCCACGCGCAGCGCGCAGAGCGACAGCGCCTTCAGCGGCCGCGCCGGCCTGAGCTACCTGGTGGGCAATGGCTGGGCGCCCTACCTGAGCTACGCGGAGTCCTTCCAGCCCAACAGCGGAACCGACGCCGACAACAAACCCTTTGCGCCCAGCCGGGGCCGCCAGTGGGAGGCGGGCCTGAAGTACCAGCCGGAGGGCACGCGCACGCTGCTGACGGCGGCCGTGTTCGACCTGCGCAAGACCCATGTGGTGACCTACGACAACCTGACGTTCGACGCGCGCCAGATCGGCAAGCAGCACGCACGCGGCCTGGAGCTGGAGGCCAAGACCGAACTGCGGCCCGGCCTCAAGGCCAGCGCCGCCTACACCTGGCTGGACATCCAGACCGTGCAGAGCGCCGACCGCACCGAGATCGGCAAGGCGCCGTCCGGCGTGCCCAAGCAGTCGGCCTCGCTGTGGCTGGACTACCTGGTGGGCGGCGGCTTCGGTGTCGGCGGCGGCATCACCTTCACGGGCCGGCGCCAGAACGACGAGGCCAACACCTCGTCGGAGCCCAGCGTCACGCTGTTCGATGCCGTGCTGCACTACGAGCTGGACGCCTGGCGCTTCGCGCTCAACGTGCGCAACCTGTTCGACCGCCGGTACTACGGCATCTGCTACCACGGCGAGTGCTACAGCGGGCTGGAGCGGACCGTGACGCTGACGGCCAGGGTCCGGTTCTGACGCGCCCCCTACACTGCCCGTCTTTCACACCAAGGAAGTCCCGTGATCGGCTACGTCACCCTCGGTACCAACGATTTCCCGCGCGCCGCCGCGTTCTACGACGCGCTGCTGGCCGAACTCGGCGCCAAGCGCTTCATGGACACGGACAGTTTCGTGATGTGGATGGCCAAGCCCGACCGGCCCGGCATCTGCCTCGTGAAGCCCTTCGACCGGCAGGCCGCCACCGCTGGCAACGGCACGATGGTGGCGCTGATCGTGGACAGCCCGGCCACGGTGGATGCGCTCCACCGCAAGGCACTGGCCCTGGGCGCCACCGACGAGGGCGCGCCGGGCCTGCGCGGCAAAGGCTTTTACGCCGCCTACTTCCGCGACCTGGACGGCAACAAGCTCAACGCCTTCCACATGGGCGGATAGGCCGACCCTGGCGCGCAGGGCCGTCCGCGAGACCGTCGCCGCGCCGCAGCGCGGCGCCCGGGGATCGGGTACGGGCGCTCAGGCCAGGTCGAACCGGTCCAGCTCCATGACCTTGGTCCAGGCCTTCGCGAAGTCGTCGACGAACTTGCGCTGCGCGTCCGCGCTGGCATAGACCTCGGCCGTGGCGCGCAGCACCGCGTTGGAGCCGAACACGAGGTCGGCGCGCGTGGCCGTCCAGCGCACGGCACCGCTCTTGCGGTCGCGGCCCTCGTAGAGCGGCTGCAGCTCGCCCGCCACCTCGGTCCACGCCGTTCCCATGTCGAGCAGGTTCACGAAGAAGTCGTTCGTGAGCTGGCCCGGCCGGTCGGTGAACTGGCCATGCGGCGCGTCACCCACATTGGCGCCCAGCACGCGCAGGCCGCCGACCAGCACGGCCAGCTCGGGCGCGCCCAGCGTGAGCAGCTGCGCCCTGTCGACCAGGAAGACCTCGGCCGGCACGCTGTAGCGGCCCTTGACGAAGTTGCGGAACCCGTCGGCCACGGGCTCCAGCGGCGCGAAGCTGGCCACGTCGGTCTGCTCGGCCGTGGCGTCCGTGCGGCCGGGCCGGAACGGCAGCTGCAGCGGCTGGCCGGCTGCGCGCGCGGCCTGCTCCACGCCGGCATTGCCGGCCAGCACGATGAGGTCGGCCAGCGAGATCTTCTTGCCGCCGGCCTGGAACTCGCTGCGCACGGCCTCGAGCTGGTCCAGCACCTGGGCCAGCTGCGCGGGCTGGTTCACGGCCCAGTCCTTCTGCGGCGCGAGCCGGATGCGCGCGCCGTTGGCGCCGCCGCGCTTGTCCGAGCCGCGGAAGGTCGAGGCGCTGGCCCAGGCCGTGGACACCAGCTGCGCGACCGTGAGGCCCGAGGCCAACACCTTCTTCTTGAGCGCCTCGGCGTCCTGCGCGTCGATGAGCGCGTGGTCCACGGCCGGCACGGGGTCCTGCCAGATCAGCTCTTCGGCCGGCACCTCGGGGCCCAGGTAGCGTGCACGCGGACCCATGTCGCGGTGCGTGAGCTTGAACCAGGCGCGCGCGAACGCGTCGGCGAACTGGTCGGGGTTCTCCATGAAGCGGCGCGAGATCTTCTCGTAGGCCGGGTCCATGCGCAGCGACAGGTCGGTCGTCAGCATGGTCGGCAGCTGCTTCTTGCTGCTGTCGAAGGCGTGCGGAATGATGGCGTTGGCGCCCTTGGCCACCCACTGGTGGGCGCCCGCGGGACTCTTGCTGAGCTCCCATTCGTAGCCGAACAGGTTCCAAAAGAAGTTGTTGCTCCACTTGGTCGGCGTGGTGGTCCAGGTGACCTCCAGGCCGCTCGTGATCGCGTCGGCGCCCACGCCGCTGCCATGGCTGTTGTGCCAGCCCAGGCCCTGGGCCTCGATGCCGGCGGCCTCGGGCTCGTGCGCCACGTTGGAGGCCGGCGCGGCGCCATGGGTCTTGCCGAAGGTGTGGCCGCCCGCGATCAGCGCCACGGTCTCCTCGTCGTCCATGGCCATGCGCGCGAAGGTGTCGCGGATGTCGTGCGCCGCGGCGATGGGATCGGGCTTGCCGTCCGGGCCTTCGGGGTTGACGTAGATCAGGCCCATCTGCACGGCGGCCAGCGGGTTCTCCAGGTCGCGCGTGTGCGGCTTCTGGCTGTCGTCGTCCTTGACCAGCACGCCGCGGTCCTTCTCGACGCCGGGCGAGCCCTGGGCATAGCGCACGTCGCCGCCCAGCCAGGTGTCCTCGCGGCCCCAGTAGACGTCCTGGTCGGGCTCCCACACGTCGGCGCGGCCGCCGCCGAAGCCGAAGGTCTTGAAGCCCATGGTCTCCAGCGCAACGTTGCCCGTCAGCATGAACAGGTCGGCCCAGGAGATCTTGCGGCCGTACTTCTGCTTGATGGGCCACAGCAGGCGACGCGCCTTGTCCAGGCTCACGTTGTCGGGCCAGCTGTTCAGCGGCGCGAAGCGCTGCTGGCCGCGGCCCGCACCGCCACGCCCGTCGCCGATGCGGTAGGTGCCCGCGCCGTGCCAGGCCATGCGCACGAACAGCGGGCCGTAGTGGCCGAAATCGGCCGGCCACCAGTCCTGGGAATCGGTCATCAGGGCGGCCAGGTCCTTCTTGACGGCCGCCAGGTCCAGCGTCTTGAACTCGGCCGCGTAGTCGAAGTCCTCGCCCATGGGATCGGCCTTGGGCGCGTGCTGGTGCAGCAGGTCCACGCGCAGTTGCCTGGGCCACCAGTCACGGTTGGTGCGGCCGGCGCTGGCGGCCTGGCTGAAGGGGCACTTGGCGGGGGACTTGTCGCTGCTCATGGGTTCGCTCCTTGGTGCTTCAGAGTGGGGATGGCTGGCCATTCTGGCGCTGAAGTGCGGCATCGGCGATACCTGTTTTTGATGGGCGCGATAGGTTGCACCCCGCCCCGCGGCGTCAGGCCCGAAGCGTCAGGCCAGCAGCGCGTCAGGGTGGCAGCGGGCAGATGGCCGTGACCGCAGCGCGAGCGCGGCCACGCGCCGAACCCGGGAGGGCGTCATTTGCGGGGCTGCTTCTTCACCGGCGTGCCGTTCGGCGCTCGCCCGCGCCGGGCCAGGGCTTCGCGCAGCAGGAACTCCACCTGCGCGTTGACGCTGCGCAGCTCCTGCGCGGCCAGGCGCTCCACCTCCTCCCACAGGGCCGGGTCGATGCGCAGCGCAAAGGCCTTCTTGCCGGGGCTCGCCATCGCCGTGCCGTCGGTGCGGGTGCCTGCAGTCCTTGGTGCCGCGGATGCCGCTCAGGTGTACAGCGTGCCGGTGTTGATCACGGGCTGGGCATCGTTGTCCGAGCACAGCACGACCAGCAGGTTCGACACCATGGCGGCCTTGCGCTCGTCGTCCAGCGTCAGCAGGTTGCGCTCGGACAGGCCGTTCAGCGCGGCCTCGACCATGCCCACCGCGCCGGCCACGATCTGGTGCCGCGCGCTGACGATGGCCGTGGCCTGCTGGCGCCGCAGCATGACCTGCGCGATCTCGGGCGCGTAGGCCAGGTGCGTGAGCTTGGCATCCAGCACCTCCACGCCGGCACTCGCGAAGCGCCGGTTCAGGTCGTCGCGCAGCGCATCGGCCACCGCGTCCAGGCCGGCGCGCAGCGTGGTCTCCTCGGGCGCCAGGTCCTCGCCGCTGTCGTAGGCGTACTGCGTGGCCAGGTGGCGGATGGCGGCCTCGGCCTGGATGCTGACGAACTTGGTGTAGTCGTCGATCTCGAACACGGCGCGCGCGGTGTCGTGCACGCGCCAGACCACGGCCGCGCCGATCTCCACGGGGTTGCCGCGCTTGTCGTTGACCTTCATCGTGGCGGTGTTGAGGTTGCGCGCGCGCAGCGAGATCTTGGGTCCGGTCTGGAACGGGTTGGTCCAGCGCAGGCCGTCCCGGCGGTCGGTGCCCACATAGCGGCCGAACAGCGTGAGCACCTTGGCCTCGTTGGGCTGCAGCATGTACAGCCCGGGCAGCAGCGCCGCACCGGCCACGGCCAGCAGGCCCGCCAGCGGCGCGGGCGCCCAGTGGCGCACGACGACCAGGGCCGCCGCCACGAGCAGCAGCAGCGCGATCGCCACCATCACATAGCCGTCCAGCGAGCGGTAGCGCGTCTCGTCGAGCACGGTTCGGGGCGTGGCGGCAGCCTGTGCGGTCATGGGCGTCTCCGGCAAAAAAGTGATATCACTTTAATAGCCCTGGGGCAGCGCGTCAACCGCGCCGGGAGGACGGCCTCAGCCCGGCGTGACGAGCTTGAGCCCCACCACGCCGGCCAGGATCAGCGCAATGCACAGGATGCGCAGCGGCGCGACGGAATCGCCCAGCACCACCATGCCCACGACCGCAGTGCCGGCCGCGCCGATGCCGGTCCAGACGGCATAGCCCGTGCCCACCGGCAGGCTGCGCAGTGCGAACGACAGCAGCACGACGCTGGCCCCGCCGGTGACCAGGGTCCACACCGCAGGCACAGGCCGCGTGAACCCGTGCGATGCCTTCATCGCGAACGCGAAGGCGATTTCCAGCAGGCCGGCCAGGCCCAGCAGCCACCAGGCCATGGCGGGGCCGCGCGTCACGCCCTGGCCGCGGCGGCCACGGCCGCCGGCGTGGCGCGGAACGCGATGCCGAGCCGGTTGAAGGCGTTCATGAGGCCGATGGCATAGCTCAGGTCGGCGAGTTCCTTGTCGCTGAACTCTGCCGCCGCGGCGGCGTAATCGGCATCGGGAATGCCGGTGTCGGCCACGCGCGTCACGCTTTCGGCCCAGGCCAGCGCGCTGCGTTCGCGCGCACCGAAGACGGTGCCCGCCTCGCGCCACACGGGCACCAGCACGAGCTTGTCGACCGGCAGGCCGGCCTGGAGCAGGTCGCGCGAATGCATGTCGATGCAGTAGGCGCAGCCGTTGATCTGCGAGACGCGCAGGTACACGAGGTTGACGAGTTCCGCGGCCAGGCCGCTCTTTTGCACGGCGGCGTACACGGCGCCAAAGGCCTTGTAGCCCTCGGGCGAGGTTTTGGCGTAATCGAGGCGCGGCTTGTGCATGGGGAGTCCTGAGATGGTGAATCGAAGGACGCCATGGTCTTGCATCTTGGCCTGGTCCTGAAGATCCAAGAATGCGCTTGCGTTCTAGACCATGACCGGCCGCGTGGCCGCTCGCCGCAGCTCAGAGCAGCCGCAGCATGCGCCTGGCCAGCTGTTCGGCATGGGCCTGCGAGGCAATGTTGGTGAAGTTCAGCAGCACCACCGGCTCGGCATCGCCGCGCGCCGTCCAGTCCGCCAGCGCCTCGCCGGACAAACCGTCCGCCCGCATGCGCGCCACCAGGCTGCGGCCGCTCTGGCCGCCTTGCAGGTGCAGGACCAGGTGCATGCCGCCCGGCTGCGGAGCGATGCGCAGCTGCGGGCCCAGCACGCGTTCCAGGCCGGCCTGGGTCTGCGCGCGGCGCTCGGCGTAGAGCCTGCGCATGCGCTGGATGTGGCGCGCGAAATGTCCCTCGGCCATGAACGCCGCGACGATGGACTGCGTGAGCTCGGGGCTGCCGCCGGCGAAGATGTGGGCGATGCGCTCGAAGCGCTCGACCTGCGGCGGCGGCACCACCAGATAGGCCAGCCGCAGGCCCGGGAACAGCAGCTTGCTGAAGGTGCCGGCATAGAGCACGCGGCCCTCGCGGTCCAGGCTTTTGAGCGCGGGCAGCGGGCGGCTGACATAGCGGTATTCGCCGTCGTAGTCGTCCTCGACGATCCAGGCACCGTGCCGCACCGCCCAGTCCAGCAGCGCCTGGCGCCGCGGCAGCGACAAGGCCACGCACAGCGGGCTCTGGTGCGCGGGCGTGACCACCGCGGCGCGCGCACGCGGCGCCAGCTGCAGGCCACGGGCGACGACCAGGCCGTCCGGGTCGACCGGCACCGGGACCGCCGCCATGCGCAGTTGGCCCAGCAGTTCGCGCGTGGGCGGGTAGCCCGGGTCTTCGACCCAGACGCGGTCGCCTGCCTGCAGCAGGGCCTGCGCCACGAGGCCCAGGGTGTGGCGGTAGCCCGAGGTCACGAAGACCTGGTCCGGCGTGCACTGGATGCCGCGCGACATGTGCAGGTAGGTGGCGATCTCTGCCCGCAGCGCCGGCAGGCCCGCAACCGCGGGATGCGCCATGCCGGCGGGCTGCAGCGCACGCGCCTGGCGCGCCCCCAGGCGCGCCCAGATCTTGCGCGGGAACGCGTCCAGCGCGGGCAGGCCCATCTGGAACGGCAGGATGGAGTCGGGCCGAAAGCTCGGAGTGGCAGGCGCGCTGGGCGCTGCGGCGGTGGCCACCGGCCGGCGTGGCTGCAGGTCCGGCGCCACGATGGTGCCGGCCTGGCCACGGGCCTGGACATAGCCTTCGGCCGCGAGCAGCGCATAGGCAGTGTCGATGGTGCCGCGCGACAAACCCAGCTCCAGCATCAGCGCACGCACCGAGGGGATGCGGTCGCCCGGCTGCAAGGCGCCGCTGGCGATGGCCTCGCGCACGCGCTCGTAGACCTGGCGGTACAGCGGAACGGCTGCGGCGCCTGGCAGCGGCAGGGTGCTGGGGATGGACGCGGCGGTCATGGGAGCGGCAAGCCTACCGCAGGCGCCGACGCGCGCCCTGCCGCCACGGCTCAGACGCGCTCGAGCACCGTCGCGACGCCCTGCCCGCCGCCGATGCACTGCGTGGCCAGCGCGTAGCGCCCGTGCTCGCGCGCGAGCAGCGCGGCGGCCTTGCCCGTGATGCGCGCGCCCGTGGCGCCCAGCGGGTGGCCGATGGCCAGGCCGCCGCCGTCGAGGTTGACGGTCTCCATGGCCAGGCCCAGGTCGCGGATGCAGGCCAGTGCCTGCGACGAGAAGGCCTCGTTGATCTCCACCACGTCCAGGTCGGCCACCGTGAGGCCGGCGCGCGCCAGCGCCTTGCGCGTGGCCGGGATCGGGCCGATGCCCATGACGGCCGGGTCCACGCCCACGGTGGCGAAGCTGCGCACGCGCGCCAGCGGCGCCAGCCCATGGCGTGCGGCGAAGGCGTCGCTGGTCACGAGCACCACGGCCGCGCCATCGGTCAGCGGCGAGGCGGTGCCGGCCGTGACCACGCCGTCGGGCCGGAAGGCCGGCCTGAGCGCGGCCAGCGCCTGGGCCGAGGTGGCCGGCCGGATGCAGCCGTCGGCCTCGACCCGGCTGCCGTCCGCCAGCGCAATCGGCACGATCTCGGCGGCGAGCCGCCCCTGTTCGCGCGCGGCCGCTGCCTTGCGGTGCGAGGCCACGGCCAGCGCCTCCTGGTCGGCACGGCTGACGTTCCAGCGCTGCGCCACGTTCTCGGCGGTCTCGCCCATGGAGATGTAGGCCGCGGTGTCGGCCTGCAGCTGCGGATGCGGCGAGAAGTTGAAGCCGCCCTGCGGCACCATGCTCATGGACTCCACGCCCACGCACAGGTAGGCCTCGCCCACACCGGCCTCGATCTGCGCGGCCGCGATGTGCACGGCCTGCATGGAAGAGCCGCAGAAGCGGTTCACCGTCATGCCGCCCACCTCCTGCGGCAGGCCGGCCAGCAGGCCCACGATGCGCGCGAGGTTGTTGCCCTGCGCGGCCTCGGGGTAGGCACAGCCGAGGATGACATCTTCCAGCAGCGCGGGGTCCAGGCCCGTGCGGCGCAGCAGGTCCTGCACGACGGCGGCGGCCAGTGTGTCGGGCCGCACCTCGGCCAGGGCGCCCTTGCGGGCGAAGTGGAAGGGCGAACGCGCGTAGGCGCTGATCAGGGCTTTCATGGGGTGCTCCGGGATGGGCGCGATGGGTGGAGAAAGGGGTTCAATGCACGGCGCGGTAGCGCGGCGCCGGCGTGTTGCTGGACAAATGGCCCGCCATCGCGCGGCGCGCGGCCTCGTAGGCCTCCCATTCCTCGCCCTGGTGCAGCGAGGGAATCGTGACCTGCTCGCCGCGTTCGAAGCCCAGCAGCGCGGCATCGACGAGCTCGTCGGCGCGCATCACGATGGCGGCGTCCAGGTGCTCGAGGGGCAGGCCGCCCGTGGCCCAGAAGTCGGTGGCCGTGGCGCCGGGCAGCACGGCCTGCACGCGCACGCCCTGGTCGGCCAGCTCGTGCTGCAGCGACTGGCTGAAGGCCAGCACGAAGGCCTTGCTCGCGCCGTACACGCCGTTCAGGACCTCGGGCGCGAGCGCGACGATGGAGGCGATGTTGATGACCGCGCCGCGGCCGCGCGCGACGAAGCCGGGCACGGCCGCATAGGTCAGCCGCGTGGGCGCCGTGACGTTGAGCGCGATCATGCGCGTCATGGCCTCCACGTCGCTGCCCAGCAGCGGCGTGTGCGTGCCGATGCCGGCGTTGTTCACGAGCAGCGTGATGCTGGCATCCTCGCGCAGCTTGGCCTCCACGCCGGCCAGTGCGGCCGCGTCGTTGAGGTCGGCCACGAACACCTCGACCGCACGGCCCGTGCGGTTGCCGATGTCCTGGGCCAGCGCGTTCAGGCGCTCGCGGTTGCGGGCGACCAGGACCAGGTCGTAGCCGCGGCGTGCGAGCCGGTCGGCGTACAGCGCGCCGATGCCGGTGGATGCGCCTGTGATGAGGGCCGTGCCCAGGTGTTCTTGCGTCATGGTGGAACTCCGTTGTGCGGTGTCGCGGTGGTGGATGGGGTCAATGGTGCGCCCGAACGCGCATGGCGCAAATGACGCATATAGTGCGTTTTCCAGACATTCACTCCCAAGGCCTCTCCATGCACCGCATCGGCTACGTGCTGCCGCCAGGCTTCCAGGCCATGGCGCTGGGCACCCAGTCCGTGTTCGAGTTCGCCAACCTCGTGGCGGGCGCGCCCTTCTACGCGGTCGAGACCTATGCGCTGGGCGGCGGCGCGGTGCGCGGCTCGTTCGGCCTGTCGGTCCAGGCCCGCGCGCTCACGGCGCGCAGCCGGGCCGACACCTGGGTCGTGGTGGGCACGCTGGACCCCGTCGCCATGCCCTCGCCGCCTGCGCTGCTGCGCCTGGTGCGCCGCTTCGGCGCGCAGGCCCGCCGCACGGTCGGCCTGTGCACGGGCGCCTTCGTGCTGGCCGAGGCCGGCCTGCTCGCGGGCCGGCGCGCGACCACGCACTGGGCCCATGCCGAGGCCATGCAGCAGCGCCACCCCGACATCCAGGTCGAGCCCGACCGCATCTACATCGCCGACGGCCCCTTCTGGACCTCGGCCGGCATGACGGCCGAGTTCGACCTCGCGCTGGGCCTCGTGGAAAAGGACCTGGGTGCCGAGGCCGCGCGCGCGGTCGCGCACCGGCTGGTCATGCACCAGCGCCGCTCGGGCGGGCAGTCGCAGCATTCGGAGATGCTCAAGCTCGCGCCCAAGTCCGACCGCATCCAGCAGGCGCTGGAGCATGCGCGCCGCCATCTGGCCGGCCCGCTCAGCGTGGAGGAGCTGGCCGAGGCCGCACACCTGAGCCCGCGCCAGTTCAGCCGCGTGTTCGTGGCCGAGACCGGGCAGTCACCGGCCAAGGCGGTCGAGGGGCTGCGGCTGGA
>DATKFT010000175.1:0-19837 GCA_035544335.1 Pseudorhodoferax sp. | reverse complement strand
TGCGCGCGCGGCAGGATGGCCGAGCGCGACAAATAGTTGATGCAGGCCTCCTGGCCCTGGGCGCGCAGCGCCTGCAGGCTGGCGCCGATGAAGACCAGCACCAGATCGACCGAGGGATCGGGATGCGGGTGGCATTTGTCTTCGAAGTCCGCCAGCCGGCATTCCAGCGGCTGGTCCGGCAGCGGCCTGCCATCGGCGCCCTTGCGCGGCACGAAGAAGCGCCCGCTGCGCGCGCCGCTGACGACATGGCGGCTCGTGATCAGGCAGGGGCTGCGCTTGCCGTTCTCGAGCAGGAACGCGAAGAAGAAACCGGTGCCGCATTGCACGCCCGCAGGCGTGTCGCACTCGATGCGCGCGACGCTGTAGCCCAGCTCTTCGGTCAATTTCTGCGATCCGGCAAGTGGCATGGTCGGTCGGGAGACGGCTGCAGGGCCAGACGAAGGGCCTGCATGCTAACCGAGCATGGGGTGCGCGAGGCTCCACTGTTGAGGGGATGTTTCCATGTCCCCCACGCGAGAGAGGTTTCTAGAATCACGCGCGCCTTCCTGCTGCGCTGTCGGAACACGCCCTCGGCATGCCACCCATCCCCCCTCCCCGCCCTGCGACACCACGGTTTTCATGGGGAGCCGCCAGCCTTGTGCTCCTGATGGCCGCGGGCGCTGCTTTGCGGCTGTACCAGCTCGATGGGTTCAGCCTGTGGGAAGACGAGTTGTTCTCCGTGGCGACGGCCAGCCAGTCCGGGCCCTGGTACGGGCCCTTGGTCACGGGCAAGAACATGGAGCAGCTGCAGCTGGCGGACAGCTTCTGGACCTGGAAGTTCGCCGACCCGCATCCGCCTCTGTACGAATTGCTGCTGGCGCTGTGGATCAAGCTGTTCGGCCTGTCGGATTTCGCGATCCGCAGCCTCAGCGCCGTGCTGGGCGTGGGCGCCATGCTCTCGGTCTTCGCGCTGCCGCGCAGCGTGGGTTGGCTGGTACGCGCCGTGTACACGCTCCTGATGGCCAGCTCAGGAATGCTGCTGATCTACAGCCAGGATGCGCGCAACTACATGCTGGGCGCCTTCCTGAGCGCCTGGATGCTGGTGTTGCTGATCCGCCAGCACGACCACGACCCAGCCTCCCTGCAGGCAGGCCGTCCAGGGGGACTGCTGCTGGTCGCGGCCAGCTTGCTGTGCCTGACGCATTACTACGGCGTGCTGATGGTGGTCGGTGTGGCGGCAAGCGCCATGCGCGTGGTGCGCGAGCCGGCGGCCTTGCTGCGCGGAGCCTTGCGCTGGGCGGCCACGTTCGTGCCGGTCGGCGTCTACATCCTGCTGGGCTGGACCGGCATCGCCACCAAGCTGGATGCAGCGCCCCACACTGGCTTGTCCCTGGGCATGGCATTCAAGCGCAATGTATTGGTGTTGCTCAAAAATGTGTACCCGGCGGCCGGCAGCACACAATTCTGGATCTTCATGCTCCTGGCGCTGGCGGCCCTGCTGATCCATCGCCGTCTGCGGATCCAGCGCCAGCCGCTGCAAGCTGCGGTCGGCACGACGGTCTGCGTGCTGGCGGTGTTCAGCCTGCTGCTGGCCATGGGAACGCGGCGCGTGGAATTCTTCTCGCCCCGCTACATGATCTTCATGGTGCCAGGCTGCCTGCTGCTGGTGGCGCTGTGCGCCCAGGTCCGAGGCTGGCCGCGCGTGCTGAGCTTGTTGCTGGCCGCCTTCCTGGTTCCGGCCGGTCTGCAGGACTGGCTGCGCTCGCCCAGGCCACAGAACGGCGGCGACTGGCGCGGCGCAGCCGAGCAGGTGGCACGCGCATACCGGCCCGGCGACGTGCTCGTCTTTCCACTGCAAGACCCCACGATGCGGGCGCACTTCCAGCACTATCTGCGCAAGCACATCCCGGGCGAGCAGCTGCAGACGCATCTGTTCAGCATCACGGATGCGGGCACCTTGCCGGAATTGATCGCACAACTGCCCGCCCGCCCGCCCCAGGTCATCGTGTTCACGCACTGGGTGTTCACGCCGCGCGCCTTGGCCACCGTCGACGTGCTCCAGAAGCAGCTGGGCCGCAAGGCGCAGGACTGGCAACAGGTCCAGTCACTGCGCTACAGCGTGCTGCACTGCCCCACCTGAGCAGCCGCTCCGGCACGCCCTCGTGGGTTGGCCGGGTCAATGGAAATCCCTGCTGCGGCTGCGCAGCTGGCCGAGCCGGCCCAGGAGCGGCGTGAGGTCGCGCAGCCGCTCGGCCACGAGGTGGCGCACCTGGCCACCGCTGTCCACGTCGCGCTGCCACAGGCCTTCGACGGCCAGCAGCCGGGCCTGGAGCAAGGCATCGCGCTGCTGCTCGCGCACACGCTTCCAGACGATCACGTTGACGGGGCCGGTCTCGTCCTCCAGCGTGACGAAGATGGTCTCCTTGGCCGTGCCGGGCTGCTGGCGCACCGTGACCAGGCCGCAGGCGCGCACGCGCCGGCCGGGCGGCAAGACGTTGAGCTGCTCGGCGTTCAGGATGCGCCAGCGTGCCAGGCGTTCGCGCAGCAGGGCCAGCGGGTGGCGGCGCAGCGTGAGGCCGGTCGCGTCGTAGTCGAACAGGATCTCTTCGCCCTCCCGGGCCGGCAGCAACGCCAGCTGCGCCTCGTGCACGGGTGCGCCGCGCAACAGGGCCGGCGCGCGGTGGCGGGCCGCGGCCTCCCAGACCTGCTGGCGACGGTGGCCAGCCAGGGATTTCAGGGCATCGGCCGCAGCCAGCGCGTCGAGTTCGCGCCGGTCCAGCGCGGCACGCAGCGAGAGGTCTTCGACGTTGGCGAAGGGGCCGGCGCTGCGGGCTTGCACGATGCGCTTGGCCGCCTTTTCGTTGAACCCCTTGACCAGGCGCAGGCCCAGGCGCACGGCGGGCTGGCCTTGCTCGGCGGGCTGCGCGCGCACGCCGGGCGCGTCTTCGAGCGCGGCGTCCCAGTCGCTGAAGGACACGTCGGCCGCGCGCACGGCGACATCATGGCGCTGCGCGTCCTGCACGAGCTGGGACGGCGGGTAAAAGCCCATGGGCTGCGAATTCAGCAGCGCGGCCAGAAAGGCGGCCGGCTCGTGGCACTTGAGGTAGCTGCTCGCAGAGGCCAGCAGCGCGAAGCTGTAGGCATGGCTCTCGGGAAAACCGTATTCGCCGAAGCCGCAGACCTGCTTGTAGATGCGTTCGGCGAACTCTTCGCTGTATTCCCGGGCCACCATGCCCTCGATCAGGCGCTCGCGCCAGGGCGTGATGTCGCCCTCCTTTTTCCACGCGGCCATAGAGCGGCGCAGGCGGTCGGCTTCGCCGTTGGAGAAGCCCGCCGCGATCACGGCCAGCTGCATGACCTGCTCCTGGAAGATAGGCACGCCCAGCGTGCGCTTCAGGGCGGGCTCCAGCGCGGGCTTCTCGTAGCGGATGGGCTCGCCCCTGTCGCGTTGCGCACGCGCCTTCAGGTAAGGGTGCACCATGCCGCCCTCGATCGGCCCGGGCCGCACGATGGCCACCTCGACCACGAGGTCGTAGAACTCCTTGGGCTTGAGCCGCGGCAGCATGGACATCTGCGCACGGCTCTCGATCTGGAACACGCCGACCGTGTCCGCCTGGCAGATCATGTCGTAGGTCTCGGGGTCATCGATCGGGATACCGGACAGGTCCCATTGCCGGCCGCGCAAGGGGTTCACGAAGTCCAGGCAGCGGCGCAGCGCGGTCAGCATGCCCAGCGCGAGCACATCGACCTTCATGAGGCCCATGCGCTCCAGGTCGTCCTTGTCCCACTGGATCACGGAGCGGCCTTTCATGGCAGCCTTCTCGATGGGCACCAGGCTGGTCAGCCGGCCTTCGGTCAGCACGAAGCCGCCCACATGCTGGCTCAGGTGGCGCGGAAAGCCGCGCAGCTGCTCGGTCAGCAGCACCCACTGCAGCACACGGCGCGGGTCGATCGTGATCTGCAGCGTCTCCAGCAAGGACTGCAGACGCTCGCCGATCAGGCCCGGGTCGAACCAGTGGTGCTCCTTGGCAAAGGCGTCGACGAGTGCGGCCGGGATGCCCAGCGCCGTGCCCACGTCGCGGATCGCGCTGCGGCGCCGGTAGCTGATGACCACGGCGGCGATGGCGGCACGGTCCTGCCCGTACTTGCGGTAGATGTACTGGATGACCTCCTCGCGGCGCTCGTGCTCGAAATCGACATCGATGTCGGGCGGCTCGTGCATGCGTTCCTTGCTGATGAAGCGCTCCATCAGCGGATGCGAGTACTTCGGATTGGCGGCCGTGATGCCCAGGCAGTAGCAGACCACGGAATTGGCGGCCGAGCCGCGGCCCTGGCACAGGATGCCCAGGCGGCGCGCCTCGCGCACGATGTCGTGCACGGTCAGAAAGAACATCTCGTACTTGCAGTACGCGATGAGCTCCAGTTCCGTCTCGACCTTGTGCCGGATGTCCGGGGGCATGCCGTCGGGATAGCGCAGCCGCGCGGCCTCGGCGTAGGTCAGTTCGCGCAGGGCCTGGGTCGGTGTGAGGCCCGGCGGCAGGGTTTCCTGCGGATAGTGGTAGGCGACCTCCTCCAGGTCGAACTGGCAGCGCTCACGCACCGTCTCGGTCGCCGCCAGCAACTCGGGCGGATAGACCTGCTGCAGCGTCACACGCGAACGCAGCCGCCGTTCGGCATTGGGCTCCAGCGCGAAGCCGCATTCGGCCACGGGCTTGCCCAGGCGCACGGCGGTCAGCACGTCGTGCAGCGGTTTGCGCGAACGGGCATGCATGAGCACGCCGCCGGCAGCGACCAGGGCCACGCCGGTCAACGTGGCCAGCTGGCGCAGCTGCCGCAGCCACAGCGCATCGTCGGCCGCGCCCACCAGTTCCACGGCCAGCCACAGCCGTTCGCCGTACAGCACCCGCAGCCGGCGCAGCGTGGCGCGCTGCTGCAACGCATCCGGTACGGGATGGCGGTCGGGCACGCAGAGGATCTCGCAATCGGCCAGCGCAGCCCAGTCGTCGTCCCAGCCGATGCGGTAGTCGCCCTTGTCCGCCTGCTGGTGCCGGCGCGCATGCGAGATGAGTTCGCAGAGCTGGCCCCAGCCCCGGAGGTCGTGCGGCAGCACGACGAGGCGGCAACCGGGCAAGGCGAACTCGCTGCCGGGCAGGAACGAGAAATCACGTCTGTAGGTCTGCCCGGTCTTTTGCTCTGCCTCCTCCAGCATGGACTGGTAGTCCTTGAGCGCCATGTAGGCCCGCACAACGCCGGCCACAGAACACTCGTCGGTCAGCGCCAGCCCGCGGTAGCCCAGGCGGTAGGCCTGGACGATGAGTTCGGCCGGGTGCGATGCGCCGCGCTGGAAGCTGAAGTTGCTCAAGGCATGCAGCTCGGTGTAGTCGCCCAGCGGGTCCGCCATGTCGGACACCGGCTGCGGCAGCGGCCATTTCCAGGGTGAGCGTTCCTCGCCCTTCTCCTGGGCATTGCGCGAGGGATCAGGCATAGGCCCCCTGCAGGAACCAGCGCGGTGCGGCCTCGCCGCTGTGCGGCCGTTCACAGTACAGCCACAGCAGGCCCAGCCGGGCGCTGCGGGCCAGGCGGTAGTCCCGTATGGCGGGCTTGGGCGCGTCCAGATCCCACCACCCCGCCCCATCCACGCGGCGCGGCCTGGCCAGCAGCTGCAACGGTCCGTGAAACCGGGGCTGCCCCTGTTCATCCATGTCCAGCACCAAGGGCTCGCGCAGCAGCCAGACCGGATACAGCGCCGCGTCGGGCGCGAGTTCCTCGGCGATCTCCCGAACCTCCCGCGCCTCCTGCGCCGGCACCCAGCGCTGCATGCGCTCGGGCCGGTGGTCGGCCACGAGCCGCGGCACCAGCACGCGGTCCGCGCCCAGGCGCGCGGCCAGGCGCTCGACCAGCGCATGCAGCGGCTCGCCGGGCTGTTGTTCCTCGGGCAGCAGGCTGGCGTTGGCGCCGGGCAGCGGCGCGGTCTCCAGCGTGCGCAGGCGCAGGTGGTTGGCCGGCGCGGCCAGGCGCTGGTGCGCCAGGTGTTCGAGCAGCAGGCGGCACAGGTGCGCCATGTCCTGCGTGGGCCGGGCCGTGCGGATGGGCAGCCGGTCCTGGCGCGGCAAGGCGCGGCCACCCTGCCGGCGCAGGTCGTGCGTCCACTCCAGCTCCAGCGCCAGCACGCCGCGCTGGCTCGCGCGCAGCCAGGTGTGCAGCGCGTCCAGCAGGCGCTGGCCGGTCCACAGCAGTTCGGGCGCAGCACTGGCGGTGGCGGGCAGCTCCAGGTTCTGGTCGAACACGGGCGGCAGCCGGCACCAGTCGTACGCAACCGGGCGCTCGCCATAGGCCTGGTCCAGGGCCTCGAGCAGGCCGGCGCCGAAGCGGCGCGCCACGCCGGCGCGCGGCAGCGCGCGCAGTTGGCCAAAGCGGGTGCAGCCGGTGCGCTCCAGCACCGCCAGCGCCGGGGCCGCGGCCGCAAGCGTGTCCAGCGGCAAACCGTCCGGCAACCGCTCCGGCCGCTCGCGCTGCTGGCATTGCAAGCGCAACAGCGCCAGCGCGACCGGCGCCGTGCGGCCACGCGCCCAGGCCTGGCAGGGCTGCAGTGCGCCGGGCTGCAGCAGCTGCTGGAGCAGCGCGCGCAGGCCGCCCCACAGCCGCAGCGTGCTGGCGACCTCCAGCAGCACGCAGCCCTGGTCCACGGCCACGCGCGGCGTGAAGCGCAGCGCCTGCCAGCACCAGGCCTGCAGCTGGTCCTCAGGCGGTGACAGCGCGATCCAGGCCATGCCGGGTTCCGGCCGGCACAGCCGGCTGCACGCAGGGGCTGCGCCGGCGCAATGCCAGCAGCGCGGCCAGCGCGGGCGCCTCGGCCGGCAGTTCGAGCGGCCTGGCCATGGGCGGCCCGCGCCGCTTGAACACCAGCACCTGCAGTGCCGCCTCGCCGTCCAGCCGCAGCCGCAGCGGTGCCGGCGAGGACTCGGCCTGCGCCGCGGCCGGCCGGAACGCGAACAAGGGCTTGCCATGGTCGAGCGCGGCCAGGTGCAGCCGGCGCAAGCCGTCGGCCCGCACGCGCGGCAGCCAGGCCAGCACGGCCGGTACGTCCACGCAACGCACGGCCTGTTCGGCGGCCCACAGCCGCGCTTTGTCCTCGTCGGTGCGGACCCACAGCAGCCGCGCGGCCGGCAGGCCCTGCGCGGCCAGCGCCGGCGCGAAGGGTTGCAGGCCCTCGGGCGCACCGACCAGGGCCACGGGACCGCGCGCAAGCGCGGCCAGGCGCGCCAGCGCCGGCAGCAGCAAGCGCCAGTCGTGGCCGGCCGCGCGGGCCTGCAGCAGCTCGGTCAGCCCGGCCGCGGGCCAGCCACCGCCGGGCAGCTCGGCGTCCAGCCCGGCGTGGCCGCTGGGCAAGGCAGCGGCCTGGGCCAGGCCCAGCGCGTCGCCGCGCCAGACATCGGCCCGTTCCGGCAGGGAAGAGGTCGCCATGGATTGGAAATAACTGATGATTTGTACAGCATTATCCCGGGCGAGCCGGCCCGGTCAAGACCGCCGGACGGGCGGTGCACGCCCGGGACTGTCTTATGGATGTCACAGCCGCGCCGCGGCGCGCGTGTGGTGCCGCGGACCGGAACGTAGAATCGAATGAGAAACGTTTCTAATACCCAGACTTCCAGGCCGGTTGCCCACCTGCACCATGCAGCCCCCCCATCCCGAGTCCGTCAGCGCCCTGTATGCCGACCACCATGCCTGGTTGCGCACGCAGTTGCACCGCAAGCTGGGCTGTCCGCACAAGGCCGAGGACCTCACGCAGGACACCTTCCTCAAGGTGTTGCTGTCGCAGGCCTGCGCCGCGCTGCGCGAGCCGCGCGCCTTCCTGACCACGGTGGCGCACGGGCTGGTGGTCTCGCACTGGCGCCGGCTCGACCTGGAGCGCGCCTACATGGAGGCGCTGGCCGCGCAGGGCCAGGCCCTGTCCGCCTCGCCCGAGGAACATGCGCTGGCGCTCGAGGCGCTGCAGCAGATCGACGCCATGCTGGCGGGCCTGTCCGACAAGGCGCGCCAGGCCTTTCTGCTCGCGCGGCTCGATGGCCTGGGCTATGCCGAGATCGCGTTGGAGCTCGGCGTGTCCGACCGCATGGTCAAGAAATACATGGCGCAGGCCATGCACAGGCTGCTGCTCAACGATGCCGTCTGAGCGCCAGGCCGAGGCCGTGCTGCGCGAGGCGGCCGACTGGTATGCCACCCTGCAGGACGACGATGCCAACGACAGCGACCGCCAGCGCTGGCGCCAGTGGCTGACCGCCGATCCGCGCCACGCCCAGGCCTGGGAGCGCGTGGAGGCGCTGAGCCGGCAGTTCGACCAGCTCACACCGCGCCTGGACCAGGGCGCGGCACGGCAGGCCTTCGCCCGCCCGCGCCAGCACCGCCGCCAGCACCTCAAGCTGCTGGGCGTGGCTGCCGGTGGTGGCCTGCTGGCCTGGGCTGGCTTGCGCGAGCAGCTCTGGCAACGCTGGACCGCCGACTACGCCACGGCCGTGGGCGAGCGCCGCGCGGTCCGGCTGCCCGACGGCAGTCAGCTCTGGCTCAACACCGACAGCATCGTGCGCCTGGCCTTCGACGGCCAGCGCCGCCAGCTGCAGCTGCTGCGCGGCGAGGTCCGCATCGACACCGCGCCCGACCCGCAGCAGCCCATGCGCCCTTTCGTGGTCGAGCTCGACGAGGGCTGGCTGCGCCCCGTGGGCACGCGCTTTGGTGCCTGGCGCGACGGCCACGGCTGCCAGGTGGCCGTGTTCGAGGGCGCGGTGCGCGTGCAACCGCGCCAGCTGGCGCAGGAGCAGCTGCTGCCGGCCGGCCAGCAGCTGCGCTTCGACGCCCAGGGCGCCGGCGCCAGCACAGCAGCCCAGCGCCACCGCGACACCTGGACGCGCGGCATGCTCGTGGCCGACGGCATGCGCCTGGCCGACCTGGCGGCCGAGCTCGCACGCCACCAGCGCGGCCATCTGGCCTGCGCGCCCGAGGTCGCGGACCTGCGCCTGGTCGGCGCCTATCCGCTGGACCAGCCCGAGCAGATCTGGCAGGCGCTGGAGCGCAGCCTGCCGGTGCGCGTGTTCCGGCCCATGCCCTGGTGGGTGCGCATCGAGAGCGCCTGACCCATGCGCGCCCGCCTGAGCGCCTGCGCCCTGCTGCTGGCCGCCGCGTCATGCGGGGCACAGACCGGCGGCACCGCACGCGACTGGCGCATCCCCGCCGGCCCGCTGGGCAGCGCGCTGGCCCAGCTCGCGGCCGAGGCCGGCGTGCTGTTCTCGGCCGACGCGCGGCTGCTGGACGCGCGCACCACGCCCGGCCTGCAGGGCCGCCATGCGCTGCCGCAGGCCTTTGGCCAGTTGCTGCAAGGCACGGGGCTGGAACTGGTGCAGGAAGGCCCGCGCTACACGCTGCGCCAGGCCGCCGCTGCGCCAGTGCCGGCTCCGCGGCCTGCCGAGCCGGCCACGACGTCCACCGTGCTGCCCCCCGTGACCGTGCGCGCCCAGGCCCTCGACCTCGCCATCACCGACGCGCCGGCCTACACCAGCACCGCGGCCCCGGCCCTCGCGCGCAGCGCCACGCCGCTGCAGGAACTGCCGCAGTCCCTCACCGTGCTGACGCAGGACTTCATCGCCGACCTGGCGGTGCAGAACATCGCCGAACTGCTGCGCTACGTGCCCGGCGTCGGCGCTGCCCAGGGCGAAGGCAACCGCGACACGCCGGTGTTCCGCGGCCTCAGCACGACGGCCGCCTTCCTCGTCGATGGGCTGCGCGACGACATGCAGTACTACCGCGACCTCTACAACGTCGAACGCGTGGAAGCGCTGCGCGGACCCGACGCCATGCTGGTCGGCCACGGCGCGGTGGCCGGCCTCATCAACCGCGTGAGCAAGGCGCCCGACTGGAGCGAGCGGCGCGAACTGCTGCTTGCCACCGGCAGCGAGCGCCAGCGCCGCATGACGCTGGATGCAGCGCAGGTCCATGGCAGCGACCTGGCCTCGCGCCTGAACCTGCTGTACGAAGAGTCCGACGGCTGGCGTGACGGCTTCCAGCTGCGCCGCCTGGGCCTGAATCCGGTGCTGCGCTGGCGCCTGCCGGGCCAGGCCCAGCTGACCGTGGGCTACGAGCACTTCCAGGACAGGCGCACCGACGACCGCGGCATCCCGTCCTGGAACGGCCGGCCGCTCGCCACCGACCGTGCCAGCTTCTTCGGCAACCCCGACGAGAGCTTCACCTGGGTGCGCCTGAACGCGCTGAACGCGCAGCTCGAAGCGGACCTGGGCGAGGGCCTGCGCCTGCAGAGCCGCTTGCGCCATGCCGACTACGACAAGTTCTTCCAGAACGTGTTCGCCGGTAGCGTGCGCGAGAACGCCGGACAGCGCGAGGTCGCGCTGCTGGCCCACAACAGCCGCATGCGGCGCGAGAACACCACCAGCCAGACCGACCTCGCCTGGTCCTGGAACCAGGGCGCCGTGCAGCACCGGCTGCTGGCCGGCATCGAACTGTCGCGCCAGGCCGGCGACAACCGGCGCGAGACCGGCTTCTTCGCCAACGGCGCCACCACGCTCTATGTGCCGGTGTCGCAACCCAGCTCCTTCGTGCCGCTCGCCTGGCGCAGCCGGCCTGGCGACCCCGACAGCCGCAGCGAGGCACGCCAGCTCGCGCTGTACCTGCAGGACCAGATCCGCTTCGCGCCGCAATGGCAGGCCACGCTGGGCCTGCGGCACGACCGCCTGGCGGTGGACATGCAGGACTTCGCCCAGAACCGCGCGCCGTCCAGCCGGGACCGGCTCTGGTCGCCGCGCGCCGCCCTGCTCTGGCAGCCGCAGGAGCAGCTCTCGCTGTACCTGGGCGCCAGCGTGGGCTATGCGCCGCGGGCCGGTGAACAGCTCATCGGCCTGAACCAGAACAACCAGGCCCTGCGCCCGGAGCAGTTCGTCAACCGCGAACTCGGCGCCAAGTGGCGCCCGCGCGCCGGCCTGGAAGCCAGCGCCGTGCTCTACCAGCTGGACCGCCGCAACGTCAGCGTGGAAGACACCGCCGCCAACACCCAGACCTTCATCGACGGCCAGCGCACGCGTGGCCTGGAGCTGGGCCTGTCGGGCAGCTGGCGGCCCGGCTGGCAGGTCATGGGGGCCTACGCCTGGCAGGACAGCCGCGTGCGCGACGCCCTCTCGCCGGCCGCACCGGCCGGCGCCGTCATGCCGCACGTGCCGCGCCACAGCCTCTCGCTGTGGAACCGCGTGGCGCTGAACCCGCAGTGGGCGCTGGGCCTGGGTGCCAGCCTGCGCGGCATGGTGTTCGCGAGCACCGACAACAGCGTGCGCCTGCCGGGCTATGCGCGCGTGGACGCGGCGCTGTACTACACGCCCAGCCCCGGCCTGCGCGTGCAGGCCAACGTCGAGAACCTGCTGGACAGGCGCTACGACGCGTTCGCGCACAGCAACAACAACATCATGCCGGGCGCGCCGCGCACGCTGCGGCTGGCGCTGACGACGGTGTTCTGAGAACGCGTTCAAGGTTCCCTTTTCGCGCTCTGGTGCGGCAGGTGTTCGAGCAAGCCTGCCCAGACGCACCATGCCCGCCACCCCCTTTGCGCCGCACGAACCCGTCGCTGCCGATCTGAGCCAGGCCGCGCTCGCCATGCTGGCGCGCTGCCACAAACGGCCCACGCTGCTGCGCATGCAGCTGCTGGAGAGCCTGCTGGCTTTGAACGCCGACAAGGGCGGCGCCACCGTGGAGGCGCTCTATCTGCATCTGCAACGCCGCCGTGCCCCGACCAGCGTGCCCAGCATCTACAAGGTGCTGGCCGAACTCGTGGCGGCGCAGGCCGTGGACCGCCATGCCGCCGACCAGGGCCCCACGATCTTCGTCGTGCGCCGCGCGGAGCGAACGACCCACCTGGTGTGCAAGGGTTGCCAGGCCGTGCAAAGCCTGGATGCAAGCGCGCTGCACCAGCACCTGCAGGCGGCCGCCGCGGCCGCAGGCTTCGTGGTGGACGACATGCCGTTCACCTTGCGCGGCCGCTGCAGCGTCTGCAGCGCCTGTGCCGCCCAGCCGCAGTCCGGCCGGATGCGCGCCGCCGAACCCGGCCACAGCTTGCCGCGCTGAACGCGCGCGCAGTTCCCTTTTTCCAGACTCGCGCGGCAGGCACAGGAAGCACCCTTTTCACCCCCCAACAGGAAGACACCATGCGCCGAAATACAAAGATCCCGAGAAGCCTGCGCAGCGCCACCCCGTCCATGGGCCGCACGGGCATGGCATTGGGCATGTCCACCGTGATGCTGCTGCCGCTGGGCGCGGCGGCGCAGGCCACCCCCGGCACCGGCAACACGCTGAACGAGGTCAAGGTGCAGGCCACCCGGATCGACCCCAACCCCAACGCCGAGGTCGGCGTGCCCTACAAGGCCAAGACCTCGGGCGACGAGCGCCATACGCGTCCGCTGGCCGAGACGCCGCAGACCATTTCGGTCATCACCAAGAACGCCATCGACGAGTCCGGCTACACCGATCTCAAGCAGATCCTGAGCGCACAACCGGGCATCACGCTGGGCACGGGCGAGAACGGCAACGCCTTCGGCGACCGCTACATCATCCGCGGCCAGGAAGCCCGCAGCGACGTGTTCGTCGACGGCCTGCGCGACCCCGGCATGACCACCCGCGAAAGCTTCGCGATCGAGCAGCTCGAAGTGTCCAAGGGCCCGAACTCCAGCTTCGCGGGCCGCGGCACAGCCGGCGGCGCCGTCAACGCCATCACCAAGCAGGCCACGCTGGACTACGACTTCGCGCGCGCCTCGTTCGCGCTGGGCACCGACAAGCACCGCCGCATCACGGTGGATGCCAACAAGGGCTTCAGCGACACGTTCGCGCTGCGCGTGAACGCGCTCTACGGCAGCGAGGACGTGCCGAACCGCAGCCCTTCGGAGCGCGAACGCAAGGGCCTGGCCCTGTCCGGCCTGTGGGAAGTCAACCAGGACCTGCAGGTCACGCTCGACTACTACGGCCTGCGCGCCAAGGACAAGAAGCCCGACATCGGCAGCTTCCTGGTCGGCACCTCGCCGTACCGCGTGCCGGCCGAATGGGCCGGCATCCACGTGCCCGTCTACGCCCAGAACGGCGATGCCCTGTCCAGCGACGTGGATGCCTTCACCGCGCGCGTCACCTACCGCCTGAACGCCGACGCCCGCATCGTCAGCCGCACGCGCTATGGCACGGCCGACAACTCCTGGATCACGACCGGCGCGGCCTATGGTTCGGTGCGCAGCAGCGCCAGCGGCACGCCCTTCAATGCGATCCGCATCGACACCGGCCACACCGGCTGGCAGGACATCAACTACTTCGCCCACCAGACCAACCTGCTGTGGAACGCCACCCTGGGCGGCATGAAGCACGAGTTCGTCGGTGGCATCGAGTACACCGACAACAAGGCGACCTTCGGCAACTACGCGCTGAACGGCAGCGGCCAGAACTGCATCAACGGCACCGGCAACGCGCTGAACGCCTACTGCGTCACGGGCGCCAATGGCGCCGTGGTGCCGAACGTGGACTCGGTGATGCAGCGCGACATCGTGCGCAACGGCAAGAGCCGGGTCTGGCAGGTGCGCACCGTGGCGCTGTCGTTCATGGACACGGTCGACCTGACGGACCGCTGGACCGCCTTCGCCGGCGTGCGGGCCGACCACTACAAGTTCGACCTCACCAACTACACGCCGGCCACCGGCGCCACCGCGACGGCCTACGGCGACAACGACACGCTGGTCAACGGCCATCTGGGCGTCACCTACAAGATCAACCCCATGGGCATGGTCTACGCCAGTGTCGCGACGTCCACCGACATCAACGGCGGCGAATCCGACAGCAACGGCGTGGCCTATGGCGGCGCGATCGTGGCCGAAGGCAAGCTGGTCGGCAAGCCCGAGCGCTCGCGGCTGTTCGAACTCGGCACCAAGTGGAACCTGCTGGACGACAAGCTGCTGTTCACGGCCGCCGTCTTCCGCACCAACAAGACCGACGTGCTCGAAGCCCCGGCCGGCTCCACGGGCTACGAGACCTTCGGCGCGAACACCGGCGCCAACCGCATCCAGGGGCTGGAGCTGGGCCTCGTGGGCAACGCGACGCCCAAGCTGACCGTGCAGGCGGGCCTGACGCTCATGAAGTCCAAGGTCACGAAGTCCTTGAGCGCACCGGCCACCCTGGGCGCGCCGCTGGCCAACTTCGCCGACAGGAGCGCCGCGCTGCAGGCCAAGTACCAGGTCACGGAGGCCTTCTCGATCGGCGGCGCCGCCAAGTACCAGAGCAGCATGTGCGGTGGCTCGCCCGACCAGGGCGCACCGCGCGATGCGGCCACGGGCCTGTGCACGCTGCGGGTTCCCTCGTTCACCAAGTACGACCTGTTCGCGACCTACCGCTTCAACAAGAACCTGGACCTGCGCCTGAACGTGCTGAACGTGTTCGACAAGACCTTCTACACGGCGGTCTACCGTTCCGGCGGCTTCCTGTACAAGGGCGATGGCCGCGCCACGCGCGTGACGCTGAACTATTCGTTCTGAGCCACGGCCGATGGAACAATGCCAGGCCTGCCCGGCATTGTTCCGTTGGAGTCCCCCGCCATGCTTCTCGCCCTCGACCAGGTCCTGAATCCGGACGAAGTCCGCCAGTTCCGCGCCCACCTGGACGCTGCCGCCTGGCAGGACGGTGCGGCCACCGCCGGCAGCGCCGCGCGCCAGGTCAAGCACAACCAGCAGATCGGCGCACAGGACGCGGTCGGCCTGCAGCTGGGCGAGCACCTGCTGCGCCGCCTGGCCGAGACGCCGCAGTTCGTCTCGGCCGCGCTGCCCCGGCGCATCCACCCGCCGCGCTTCGACCGCTATGCCGGCGGTGGCCAGTACGGCGCGCATGTGGACGCGGCCATCATGCAGCTGCCGGGCGGCCAGAGACTGCGCACCGACCTGTCGGCCACGCTGTTCCTGTCCGAGCCCGAAGAGTACGAAGGCGGCGAGCTCGAGATCGAGGACGCCTACGGCGTGCAGTCGGTCAAGCTGGCCGCGGGCGACATGGTGCTCTACCCCGCCACCAGCCTGCACCGCGTGACGCCGGTCACGGCCGGCGCGCGCGTGGCGGCCTTCTTCTGGGTCGAGAGCCTGGTCGAGGACGACCGCGCGCGCACGCTGCTCTACGACCTCGACCAAAGCATCCAGGAGCTCAGCGCCACGCTGTCCGCGCAGGACCCGCGCGTGCTCAAGCTCATGGGCATCTACCACAACCTGGTCCGGCGCTGGGCCGTGACCTGATCACCTGATCCTCCGAAGGAGCTCCCCATGAAGGCCCTCATCACCCGCGCCCTGCCCCTGGCACTGGCGCTTCC
This sequence comes from Pseudorhodoferax sp., assembly GCA_035544335.1. Classification (GTDB taxonomy): domain Bacteria; phylum Pseudomonadota; class Gammaproteobacteria; order Burkholderiales; family Burkholderiaceae_C; genus Pseudorhodoferax. The sequence continues at coordinate 4,491 of DATKFT010000175.1, read as the reverse complement.
TCTGGCACTGATGGCCGGCAACGCCATGGCCCACGGCAACGTCACCTGCCCCAAGTACCCCAAGGCCGAGTGGCGCCCGCACACCGAGCTGCAGGAAAAGCTCGTCAAGGACGGCTGGACCGTGCGCCGCATGGAAAAGACCGACACCTGCTACGAGGTCTACGGCAAGGACCCGCAGGGCAAGCGCGTCGAAGCCTTCTTCGACCCCAAGACCTTCGAGCGTGTCGAAGAGAAGTGATCTGACCGTCTGGGACCACCCGGTGCGCCTGCTGCACTGGGCGCTGGTCCTGTGTGTCGGCACGGCCTGGTGGACCGGTGGCCACACCGACGGCTGGCACGAGAACTTCGGCTACGCCGTGGCCGCCATCGTCGCAGCGCGGCTGGGCTGGGGCTTCGGGGCGAGCCGCTACGCCCGCTTCGCCCAGTTCGTGCGCGGGCCGCAAGCCACCTGGGCCTATGCCCGCGCCGTGTGGCACAGGCGGGCGCCGCGCCACCTCGGGCACAACCCGCTCGGCGGCTGGATGGTGCTGGCCCTGCTGGGCAACTGCGCCGCGCTGTGCCTGTCGGGCTGGCTCTACACCACGGACTGGCTGTGGGGCTACGGCTGGCTGTACTGGACGCACTTCGTGCTGGGCTGGCTGCTGGTCGGCCTGGTCGTGCTGCACCTGGCCGGCGTGGTGTTCACGGGCTGGCAGCACCGCGAGAACCTCGTGCGCGCGATGCTCACGGGCCGCAAGAGCGCGCCTGGCGAACACGACGTGCGCTGAGCCTGCCGCACAAGCACAGGGGGCCGGACGCCAGGCCGCCGCACGTGCGACTCCCCGGGGCTCCCAGCGCGGTGGTCCCGCACTGCCCGCCTTCGCCCTCCCCCCGACGGGCATCGAACGGAATTCCGGTCATCCGCCCCCTGCAGGAACGGTTTCCCGTCCACGCCGTTTCATAGCGTGGTAGAGCGCTTCCTTTACCAATCAACGGCTTACAAGCGCAAGTAATTTCTGTGTCAGTTGGCACACGACTTGCCATAGCTTGTGTTGCGCGCCTTTTCAGGCGATTTCTTCGAGACCCTCGAAGGGTCGCGCAAAAGCCTAACGGCGCCCTGGAGGTCCGCAGCTGCTGCGGCCTTGCGGCCTCCAAAAATGTCCACTTCTGAGGAGATAGCGTTCGATGAAACGATTCAGTCCGCCCCGTCTGACCCCGGTCGCAGCCCTGCTGGCCACGGTCCTCCTGGCCAGCGCCTCCGGCGCCATCCATGCCCACGGTGACGCACATTCCGGTTCCGAGATCTATTCGGTCAAGATCCCCTACGCGTCCGAGGACCAGCTGTCCAAGATGACGGCGATGCTGGACCACCCCTACGTGGACCAGAAGAACCGCGTCATCCACGCCGAAATCGGCGGCGACGAACTCAAGGCCATCGAAGCCATGGGCTACGGCGTGCAGGTCGACCAGGAAGAGACGCTGCGCATCCAGAACTGGATCGCCTCGCGGAACAAGGACCTGGCCTCCGGTGCGATCCAGCGCACGGACCGCGAGAAGCCCGCCTCCATCGCCGACGGCACCCATGCGTGCTACCGCACGATGGAGCAGACCTACGCGACCTTCGACGAACTCAAGGCCAAGTTCCCGGACCTGGTGCAGGTCAAGGTCCTGGGCCCGGGCTGGATGAAGACGCAGATCAAGGATCCCAGCGTCGTCAACAACCAGTACGACTACTCGTCCTCGAGCTACGCCAGCCTGCTGGCCAAGTTCCTGCCCGCGGCCTGGCTGCAGCGCTTCAACCTGTCGCTGTTCCCCGAGCAGCCGCATGACGTGAAGGCCATCGTGGTCGGCAACTTCAAGAAGCAGGAAGGCAAGGAAGTGCCGCGCATGGTCTGGACCGGCGGCATCCACGCACGCGAGTACGCACCGCAGGAAGTCGGCACCAAGTTCATCGAGTGGCTGCTGAACAACTACGGCAAGGACGCCAACGCCACGATGATGCTGGACAACAACCAGTACCACTACATCATCCACAACCCCGACGGCCGCAAGCTGGCCGAGCAGGACCGCGCCGCGCGCCAGCGCCGCAACACCAACTACGTGACCGCGTTCTGCGCCAACACGACGGGCAACGGCCCGCTGGCCTCCGGCGTCGACCTGAACCGCAACTACCCGTTCGGCTGGGCCACGGGCGGCGCGGGCGGCTCGGACGGCAACGTCTGCGGCGACACCTACCGCGGCATCGCACCGGCCTCCGAGCCCGAAACCCAGGCCGTGCTGAACTACGTGCGCGGCAGCTGGAACCAGGCCCAGTGCCGCTGGGAAGGCGGCGCGCTGCCGGACGGCCGGCCCAAGAGCGCCGAGTTCTGCAACCCCGAGAACCGCGACGCCAAGGGCGAACTCGACTGGAAGACCGGTGCTTCCGACGAGTACCCGGGCGGCATGTTCATCGACCTGCACAGCAATGCGCGCGCGATCCTGTGGCCCTGGGGCGTGGAACGCACGGAGAACGGCTTCAACACGCACACGCCCAACAACAAGGGCATGGCGGTGATCGCCCAACGCCTGGCCTACCACAACAACTACTCCTCGCAGCAGCTGCTGGGCTACAACACCGAAGGCACGACCAAGGACGCGTTCTACGGCTTCCTGGGCGCACCCTCGTACACCGTGGAAATGGGCCGCTCGTTCTACGAGGATTGCGGCGTCTTCGACCGCGAGACCTACCCCGAGAACTTCAACGGCTTCCACTACCTGAGCCGCGCACTGCACCGCATCTACAAGCTGCCGTTCGGCCCCGACACGGTGGACGTCAAGGTCGCGCAGACGGCCCCGGTCGACGCCGGCACCAAGGTGCAGGTCTCCGCGCTGGTGGACGACAACCGCTACCGCTACAGCAACGCGGGCCAGGCCAACATCAAGCCGCCGCCCTACCCCGTCGTCTACAACATCCGCGAGGCCTATGCCTACGTGGGCAAGCTGCCCTGGGAACCCGGCGCGGACGCGGCCAACGTCAAGTTCAAGCTGAACCTGGCGGCCTCGGACAAGGCCGGCGCCGACTTCCCCGACGCCACCAAGCTGGCCCAGGGTGAGATCTCCACGGCCGGCCTGCCCCCGGGCCGCCACATGGTCTATGTGCAAGGCGTCAACAGCGACGGCAAGCCCGGCGCCGTGTCGGCCGCGTTCCTGGACATCGCCGGCAGCACCGACGAAGGCAAGAGCAGCGGCGGCGGCGCCCTGGGCGGCCTGGCAGCCGTGCTGGGCGGTCTGGCAGCCCTGGGCCTGCAGCGTCGCCGCAAGGCGCTCCAGCAGAGCGCGCGTTGAGACGCATCCAGATACAAACGAGAGGAACCAAGATGAAGTCCCCCAAAACGTATGCATTCTCGGCGCTGGCCGTGGCCGTCTCCACCCTGCTGGCCGCCTGCGGCGGCGGTGGCGGTGACGCCCCGGCAGAGCCGGAGAAGCCGACGCGCCAGGTCACCGGCGTGGTGCTGGACCGTTCGCTGAACGACGCGCTCGCCTGCCTGGACCTGAACGACAACCGCGTCTGCGATGCCAACGAGCCCTCGGCCAAGACCGTCAACGGCAGCTTCAGCATTCCGACCGCACAGGCGGCCGACGCCGTCGTGCTCGTGCAGGCCTCGACGCAGAGCCGCACGGCCGAAGGTTCGGTGGTCGCGCCCTACGTGCTGACCGCGCCGCTGGGCAAGCACGCCGTGGTCACGCCGTTCACCACGCTGCTGCAGTCGGAGATCGATTCGGGCCGCTCGGCGAACCTGGCGCAGGCCGAGGAGACCGTGCTGTCCTTCCTGGTCGGCACGGCCGGCCAGGTCGGCGGCATCGGGCTGTACGACAGCTACCAGCCCGCCGACGGCCAGACCGCCACGGCCGAACAGCAAAAGCTGCAGTCGCTGGGCGCGCTGCTCACGCGCGGCTTCGCCGAGATCAGCGCCAGCCAGAACGGCGCGGCAGCCCTCAAGGCCTACAGCGCGGTCGCGGCGGGCTCGCTGCAGCAGCTGCTGGCCCAGATCCCGGCCGCCCTGACGCCGGCCCAGCGCGAAGCGCTGTACCTGGCGACCAAGGACAGCCTGGTGCCCACGGCCAAGACGCTGGCCAGCATCCAGAAGGCCCAGGCCAACACGGCGGCCCAGCCCATCGAGGGCGCCTGGATCAAGACGGATGGCGCGACGCGCGAGCTCTACCTGTTCGCAGGCGACGGCAGCTTCGTGCACCAGGTCCTCTCGACGCCGGCTGCCAGCGACTACGCGTTCGACAACGGCCTGGGCTACCGCTACGGCCGCTACACGCTGGACGGCGCAACGCTGTCGATCGAGCTGATCGAAGCGGCCAACGCCAAGGGCCCGGCACAGGGCGCGCAGTCCGTGTCCATCGCCCAGAACGCAATGACGCTGGGCGGCACGAGCCTGACCCGCGTGGCCAGCGCGAACAACGCGCTGGTCGGCGCCTGGATCCGCCCGATGGGTCTGAGCCGTCCCGAGTACCTCGTGATGT
>DATKFT010000174.1:0-7791 GCA_035544335.1 Pseudorhodoferax sp. | reverse complement strand
CTACCAGTGGAACGGCAGCTACCCCGAGCCCCAGTTCGCCCGCATCGGCGACTACGCCGACCGCACGCGCCAGATCAGGCTGTACGCCTCGACCCGGCTGCGCCCCACCCGCCAGCTGGCCGTGATCCTGGGCGCGCGCACGAGCCGGGTCGACCTGCGGCACCGCGAGTCCTACACCAACGGCACGGCCGACTACGCCTCGCGCCAGCGGGAATCGGCCATCACGCCCTACGCCGGCCTGGTCTTCGAGCTGGATGGCGTGCACGCGCTGTACGCGAGCTACACCAGCATCTTCGAGCCGCAGCCGCTGCGCACCATGGCCGGCGACTACCTGGACCCGCTGCAGGGCAAGGCGCTGGAAGCCGGCGTCAAGGCCGACTACCTGGACGGCCAGCTGCAGGCCAGCGCCGCGGTGTTCCACATCCGGCAGGAAAACCTGGCCGAGTACGCCGGCTACGTCGGCGACTTCGAGGAGCGCTACCGCCCCATCGCCGGTGTGCGCAGCCAGGGCCTGGAGCTGCAGGTGGCCGGCCGCATCACGCCGGCCTGGAACGTCAACGCCAGCTACACCTACGCGCACATCCGCAGCGCCGATGGCCAGCCCGTGTTCGGCTCGCAGCTGATGACCACGCTGCCCGCGCACACCGCGCGGCTGTTCACCACCTACCGGCTGCCGGGCGCCGCCAGCGCCTGGAAGATCGGCGGCGGTGTGCGCTGGCAGAGCGCGTTCGAGGGCAAGGTCTGGCCGCCGTCCGAGACGGCCCAGGACTACGCCACCGTGCGGCAGAAGGGCTACGCGCTGGTCGACCTGACGGCGCAGTTCGACGTCACGCCGCAGCTCACGCTCTCGGCCTCGGTGCGCAACCTGTTCGACCGCCGCTACGACGCGGGCATGGGCCTGTTCGAGACGGCCTACCGCGGCGAGGCGCGCAGCGCGCTCGTGACCATGCACTACCGGTTCTAGCCGGCGGCCGGGCCGGCGCCCCCGCGCTCAGCGCGCGAGCCCGGCCAGGTGGCGGCGCGCCTTCTCCAGCAATCCCTCGGGCCGGGCCGCGGGCGCCGGCTTGCGCGGAGCTGGCGGCGAGATGTCGATGCAGCTGTCCGCCGTCAGCCGGACCTGCAGCGCGTCGCCGGCCCGCAAGGCGTGGAAGCGGGCCGCCGGCATCACGAGCGCCTGCACGTGCTGGTGGACGGCCCGCGTCTTCACGAGCTTCTTCAAGGCCTGGTCCAGCGCGGCCTTCTCCGGGGCCTGCGGGCCATGCACGATCAGCAGGTCCAGCGTCTGTGTGGCCAGGTCCTCCCCCAGCAGGAAGGCGCGCTCCACCTGGCCGCGGAACTTGGCGCGCAGCATCGCGCGCAGCGGCTCGGCGGCGGCGAAGGACTTGAACGCGATGCGCCGCAGCTCGGTGTAGAACACGAAGGACGTGTTGGCGCTGTAGGTGGCCGGCTGCTCGGGCGCGCCATCGGCCTGTGCGAGCACGCCACTGGCCACCAGAGGGGCCAGCGTGGCCTCGACCTCGGGCAGCGCCAGCTTCGCGAGCCCTGCGAAATCCTCGGCCCGGAACGGGCGGGTGGGTTCGGCGAAGACCGCCTTGAGGATGGCCTGGACGGCGGGCGAGAGAAGAAAGTCGGCGGCGCTCATCGGAGCATTGTCGGCGCGCACGCCGGCGGGCGATGGTTCGGCCGCGTGCCGTGTGGCCCCCGCGACCGGCACAGCCGGCATGGCCGGCATGGGAACCCCGTGGAGATCAACCCGGTCCGTGCCACTCGCGCACGAACGGCGCCGGGTCGGGCCGCACGGGCGGGCGCTCCGCCGCCTGCTGCGCCGTGCCCACGTACAGAAAACCGAGCAGCCGCTCGGGGTCCGCGAGCCCCAGGCCTGCGTGCACGGCGGCGTCGTAGGCATTGGGGCCCGTGGCCCAGAAGCCGCCGTAGCCCAGCAGGTGCAAGGCGTTCAGCATGTTCATCGCGGCCGCGCCCACGGCCAGCAGCTGCTCGCTCTCGGGCACCTTGCGGCTGGGCTGCACACGCGCGACCAGTGCGATCAGCAGCGGCGCGGCCAGGGCCTTGCGCCGGAACCGTTCGGCGTCATCGTGCGGATCGCGCGCCTGCGCGGCCCGCACGAACAGCGCACCCAGGCGCTCGCGCGCGGCGTCGCGGATCACGACGAAGCGCCAGGGCTGCAGCTGGCCATGGTCGGGTGCGCACATGGCGGCCGCGAACACGCGCTGCAGCTCGGCGGCGCTGGGCGCAGGCGTGGTCAGCGGCCAGGGGCAATGGCGCGTGAGCAGCAGGTCGAGTGCGTGCGGGTTCGCGGCAAGCGGCGATGGGTGGGCGGGAACGGCGTCCCGCGTGGCCGAAGCGGTCATGGGATGGATGGCAACGAATGCCGGAGCGGCGATGCGCCACTATAGATGAGAACAATTCTCAACAATGGCATCCCCGGCAAAGCCCTTGGAGCCTGCGGTATCTCCCTGTGCGTCAGAACCTGTAGCGTGCCGTCAGCAGGACGTTGCGCGGCGCGCCGAAGTAGTTCGCGCCATTGCGCACCTGCAGCGTCTCGTAGTAGTTCCTGTCGAACAGGTTGTGGATGTTGAGCTGCAGGTCCAGGTGCTGGTCGAAGCGGTAGCCCAGCACCAGGTCGGCCACTGCGAACGGGGACTGCGCGATCACATAGCCGTCGGCGTTGGTGTACGAGAACGAGGTGGTGCGGCTCTGCACCCGCAGCGCGCCGCCCACGCGCCAGCCCGCGTTGGCCCCCGCCAGGTGGTACATCGTCGAGAGCTTGAGCTGGTGCTGCGGGATGTAGCTGGCGTAGGGCTGGCCGTCGCTGCCGTCCGTGCTGTCGCCCGCGATCTTGGCCTGGGTGTAGGTGTAGCCGAGCCCGACATTGAGCCGCGGCAGCAGCTCGCCCTGGATATCCAGGTCCACGCCCCGGCTCTTGACCCGGCCCACGGAGCGGTAGCAGTTGGTCTTCACTGCGCAGGACGCGATGTCGCCGACGGCCTGCGGCAGGTTGGACTGCGTGGTGTCGAACAGCGCGATGGCCGCGTTGATGCGCTCGTCCAGGTAGCTGGCCTTCAGGCCGATCTCGAAGTTCTTGCCCTCGACCGGGCTCAGCATCTGGCCCGCCGTGTCCAGGAAGTACTGGGGCTTGAAGATGCTGGCATGGCTGACGTAGAGGGAGTGCTGCTCGTCCAGGTCGAACACCACCGCGGCATAGGGCGTGAAGTGGGCTTTCTCTTCGTAGCTGCGCTCGCTCGACCAGCTGCCCTGCTGCTGCGCGTTGGCGAACTTGAACCAGTCCAGGCGCGCGCCCACGACCAGGTTCAGGGGGTCGGCCAGGTTGAAGCGCCCGGTGGCATAGGCGGAGTTCAGCGTCGTGCGCTGCTGGCGGCGCCACAGGTCTTCCTTGACGAGCGTGTCGCGGTTCAGCGTGTCGGGATTCCAGCCGAGCGGGTCGACGCCGGTCACCACCTCGTAGTTGCCTTGGGCATCGAGGTAGCTGTAGCCCTCGTCGCGCCACTTGATCGTGCGGCGGCTGGCCCCGACGGCCAGGTCGTGCCGGCGGCCGAACAGCTGAACGGGGCCCTGGGCCGAGGCGTCCAGGCTCAGCTGCTTCTTGTCGTAGTCGTAGCGGCCGCCCATCACGTCGTAGGCCATGCGGCCCGCGCTGTCGTAGCCGCCGTTCACGAAGTACGCGCCGTCGAGGGCCGAGCGGCCGTGGACGGTGCGCGCCGTGAGCTTGCCGGTCCAGCCATGGTCGAACCGGTGCGCCAGCTCGGCGAACGCGCTGGCCTCCTTCTTGTCCCAGTAGCTCCAGGACGGCGAGAAGCGCCTGGACCGCGACACGTTCAGGAACTGGCCATCGGGGGCCGTGGGCACGCCGAACCACTGCGATCCGGGGTTGTTCTCGTCGTTGTGAAAACCGCCCACGCTGAGCGTGGTGTCGCGCGTGATGTCCAGCTCCAGCGTGCCGTAGTACAGCTGCTTGCGGTTCCTGTAGCCATCCAGGAAGTTGTGCTTGGCCTGCAGCGTGGACACGAAGCGCCCGCGCAGGCTGCCCGCCGCATTCAGCGGGCCGCTGGCATCGAGGTCGGTCGCGAAGTGGTTCCAGCTGCCTGCGCGCGCCGTCACGCTGAACTGGGGCGTGGCCGTCGGCCGCTTGCGCACGAAGTTGATCGTGCCGGACGGATCGCCCATGCCGGCCATCAGTCCGGTCGGGCCGCGCACCACTTCCACGTGGTCGTACATGGCCATGGTGCTGTAGGTCGAGGTGTCGGTCTCGTACGAGATGGGCACGCCGTCGAGCAGAAAGTTGTTGATCACGAAGCCGCGCGCGAAGAAGCGCGAACGGTCGTCGCTCCAGCGGTTGACGGTGATGCCCGTCGTGCTGTTGCCGACGTCGTCGATCGACAGCAGCGCCTGGTCGTCGATCTTCTGGCGCGTCACCACGCTCAGCGACTGCGGTGTGTCGCGCATGGTCAGCGGCAGCTTGGTCGCCGTGTTCATGGCGCCCGTGGTGTACGAACCCGTGCCCTCGGTCACCGCGTTGCCCTTGCCCACCACGGTGATGGTGTCCAGCACGGTGATGGTGTCCAGCACGGCCGCGCCATCGCTGCCGGGCGCGGCCGCACGCCGCACCACCACCGTCGAGCCATCGCGCACGGCCTCCAGCCCGGTGCCCTGCAGCACCCGCGCCATCGCGGTCAAGGCCTCGAAGCCGCCGCGCACGGCGGGCGCCTGGCGGCCGCGCGCGAGCTCGGGCGGCAGGATCAGCTGCAGGCCGCCCCGGCGCGCGATCTGCGCCAGCGTGCTGTCCAGCGGCTGGGCCGGGATGTCGTAGGCCTGGCTCTGGGCCTGCACGGCCGGCGCGCCGGCGGCCCAGAGCATGGCGACCAGCAGCGCGGGCGCGCTGCGCGTCAAACGGGGGAACTGCATGAAGAACGTCCTTGTGCGTGGTGGCCGGACCCCGGGAGTCGGGGCCTGCATTCACCAGACGGACGCGCGCGGAAAATCCAGCACCGTTCTGCGCTTCAACGCTCGTCGCGCAGTGCGATCGTCCAGCCGCCGTCGCCGCGCGCCACCCGCAGGGGCAGCGCACGCGGCAAGGCCTGCAGCCATTCGCCCGCCTGTGCGATGCGGATTTCTGCCGTGACCGGCAGCCAGGCCGCACGCGGCGTCACCACGATGGCCTGGCCCGTGTAGCGCCGCAGGCGCTGCGCGACCTGGCCCAGCGGCGCGTCGCGAAAGCCCAGCCAGCCCGCGCGCCAGGCCGCCGCACGGGCCTGGCCGGCCTGCAGCACGGGCGCGCGGCCCGGCAGCTGGCGCACGGTGTCACCGGGGCGCAGTTCGAGCGCCGGCCAGGGCCCGTCCACCTCCACGCGCACCCGGCCGGACTCGACGCCGACTTCGATCTCGGCGCCTTCGGGCCCGCCCTCTCGGATGTCGACCGCGAAGCGCGTGCCCAGCACGGTCACGCGCAGATGGCGTGCCTGCACGACGAAGGGCCGCTCGGCGTCGTGCACCACGTCGAAAAAGGCGGCGCCCTGCGTCAGCGTGACATGGCGCCGCGCGGCGTCGTAGGCCAACTGCGCCTGGCTGCCGGCATCGAGCGTGATGCGCGAACCGTCGGGCAAGGTCTGCTGCAGCTGCCGCCCGACGGCGCTGGCCAGCGTGGCCTGCCAGCGCGCGGCCTGCGCGCGCCACCAGGCCCAGCCCAGCGTGCCGCCACCGGCCAGCGTGGCCAGGCCCGCCAGGCCCAGCAGCGAGCCCATGAGCCGGCGCCGGCCCGGTGTGGCGCGGTCGGCCGGGCCATGCCAGTCGTCGAGCACCGCCTGCACGGCCTGCGTGCCGCGCTGCACGTCGCGTTCGATGGTGCTGCGCGTCACACCATGCTGCGCGGCCAGGTCCTCGTGTCCCAGTCCGTGCACGCGGTGCTGCACGAAGACCTCGCGCGTGCGCAGGGGCAGCGCCTGCAGCCGCGCGGCCACGCCATCCAGCACGCGGCGCTGGGCCAGCAGCAGCGGCGCATCGGCGTCCTGCGGCTCCTCGGGGTACAGCGCACGCCAGGCCGCGCCATGCTCGGCCGCGAGCTGGCGCCGGCGCAGGTGGTCCAGCGCGAGGTTGCGCGCCATCGTGAACAGATAGGCCTCGGGGTTGTCGGCCGCGGGCGGCGCGCGGCGCTGCAGCTGCAGCCACAGGTCCTGCGTGAGCTCGCGTGCATCCTCGGCGCTGCCGGTCTTGCGCGTGAGGAACTGCACGAGCCGCTGGTAGCTCGTGTGGAAGCTGGCCTGCAGCGGCGCCAGCGGCAGGTCGACGGGCAAGGGGCCGGGCATCGCGGGGGCGGGGCAGGCGCGGGCCTGCCCCGGAGCGCGTCAGCGCAGGTCGATGCGCACCAGGCTCTCGCGCGCGTCCTTGCGGAAGGCCGGGTGCTTGTCGCTGCGCGTGGTCTTCACCGTCACGTACAGCGTGTCGCCGTCCGGCGTCACGGCCAGGCTGTTGGGGTGCACGGGCAGGTCGATGGTGCGCTTGACGGCATAGCTCGCGCCGTCGACCACGGTCACCGCGCCCGTGCCCTCGGGCTGGCTGCGCGACACGCCGCGGTGCGTGGCGTAGATCTCGTTGCGCTGCGGGTTGTAGGCCACGTCCAGCGCGCCCATGCCGATCGGCACCGTCTTGAGCAGCTTGGCGCTCGCGATGTCGAAGATGTAGAGCTGGCCCGTGTTGGAGTCCGTGCTGATCAGGCGCTGGCCCTTGGCGTCCAGCGCCAGGTTCAGGAAGAAGTGCTTGGAATCCTGCGCGGTGTTGCCCTGGGAGTCGCCCGTGGAGAAGCGGCCCACGACCTGGCCTGCGTCGGGGTCGATGGCCAGGATCTCGTGCACGCCGCCCTGGCTCACGTAGAGCCGGTTGGCCGCGGCATCGTAGGCGGCGCCGGCGGTCCAGATGCCTTCGCTGCGGATGGTGTGCGTGACCTGGCCCTTGGCGCCGTCGACGATCCACACCAGGCCGGGCTGGCCCGGGCTGGTCACGAACACGCGGTTGTGCTTCTCGTCGACGATGACCTTGCGCGTGTGGGGCATGCTCTCCTTGCCGTCGGCCTTCTTCTCGGCCACACCGAGCTGGATCTCGCCCTTGACCAGGCCGGTCGTGGCGTCCACCACGGTCAGCGAGCCATCCAGCGTGTTGCCCACGTACAAGGTGTTGGTGACGCGGTTCAGGCCCAGCGCGAACGCGCGGCGCGGCAGCTGCACGGTCTGCAGCAGCTGCAGGCTGCGCGCATCCAGGCGCTGCACATAGCCGGGCGAGGCCGCGTCGAAGGACGGCGTGCTCGCCACGTAGACCGCGCCGAGCGCGGGCGCAACGGCCACCTCGTAGATGCCCGTGAACGCGTCCTGGCGCAGCACGGGTGCCGCAGCGACCGCCTGCACGGCCGAGCCTGCCGCGCCGGACGAGGCCGTCGGGACGCTCTGGCAGGCCACCAGCGCCAGCGTGGCGGCCATGGTGGCAGCCAGGCGCCAGGCCCGGGCGGGAGCGTGCGTGCGGCCATTCGATTGCAGACGGGACATCGGAAATTCCTTGAGATGGGTTGTTGGAGGAACAGGCGGCCATGGCACCTGGGTCTGCGAGCATACCCTCAAATAACAACCATTCTCATTACTCTCAACGCAGCACATAGCCTCCGTCCGGGTACAGCGTGGAGCCCGTCATGTAACCGTTGCGCATGAGGAACAGCACGGCATCGGCCACCTCCTGGACCGTGCCCACGCGGCCCAGCGCCGTGGCCGCCTC
>DATKFT010000173.1:0-4534 GCA_035544335.1 Pseudorhodoferax sp. | reverse complement strand
AGTTCGGCCCCTTGGCCATGTAGTAGTGGCGGCGATAGCGCAACACGCAGACGATCTCGGTCGCCAGCGCATCGTTGAGCAGCTTCAGCACGGTCTCGCGGTCCGCCGTGTAGCCCGCGGTCACGGCACCCTCGTCGATGTGCTGGCGGGCGCGCTCGCGCAGTGTCTTGACGTCTGTGAGGAAAGGCTTGTCGGTCATGGAAGGGCTCCTGGGGAATGGGCTGCGTTGGGCCACAGCGCCACGTAAGAAAAGGCGACCTTTTTGCGACGCGAAAAATGTGCCACTGGGCGGGTGGCAGGGAATGGCGGGCTCAGGCGGAGAATGCCGGGGTGGAGGCGTGAAAAATTTGCATGGAGCGGGACCGCGTTACACGCGGATGCGAGGGTGAAAAAAAGCCCCTGCGCGAACTGGCAGGGGCCTGACTGTGATCGACCGCTGGTGTGCTCCCTCTCCCGCGCGCGGGAGAGGGTTGGGGTGAGGGCCGGGATTTTCGACGAAGTGAAGGCCACCGGTATGCCTGCGCCTGCCCTCACCCCCGGCCCCTCTCCCGCAAGCGGGAGAGGGGAGCCAACCGGCAGCGGATCGAAGCGCCGCTGGGCCTGACTCAATCCAGCTTCCGCCCGAACGTGAACTCGCCATCGACATAATCCACCGGCACCACATCCTTGGCCGCGAACTTGCCTTCCAGGATGGCGCGCGCCACCGGGTTCTCGATCTGCTGCTGGATCGCACGCTTGAGCGGCCGCGCCCCGAACACCGGGTCGTAGCCGGCGCTGGCGATCTTCTCCAGCGCATGGTCGCTGACCTCCAGCGTCATGTCCATGCGGGCCAGGCGGGCCTGCAGGCGCTGCAGCTGGATGCGCGCGATCGATTCGATGTTCTTCTGGTCGAGCGCGTGGAACACCACCACTTCGTCGATCCGGTTGAGGAATTCCGGCCGGAAATGCGTGCGCACTTCCTGCCAGACCGCGCCCTTGATCGCCTCCTGCGGCTCGCCGGCCATCGACTGGATGATCTGCGAACCGAGGTTGGACGTCATCACGATCACCGTGTTCTTGAAGTCCACGGTGCGGCCCTGGCCATCGGTCAGGCGGCCGTCGTCCAGCACCTGCAGCAGCACGTTGAAGACGTCCGGGTGCGCCTTCTCGACTTCGTCGAGCAGCACCACGCTGTACGGCTTGCGCCGCACGGCTTCGGTCAGGTAGCCGCCTTCTTCATAGCCGACGTATCCCGGCGGCGCGCCGATCAGGCGGCTGACGCTGTGCTTCTCCATGAATTCGCTCATGTCGATGCGGATCAGGTGCTCTTCCGAGTCGAACATGAACTCGGCCAGCGCCTTGCACAGCTCGGTCTTGCCGACGCCGGTCGGGCCCAGGAACAGGAACGAGCCGTAGGGCTTGTTCTCGTCCGCAAGCCCGGCACGCGAACGGCGGATGGCGTCGGACACCAGCCGCACGGCCTCGTCCTGGCCCACCACGCGCGCATGCAGGCGGTCTTCCATCTTCAGCAGCTTCTCGCGCTCGCCCTGCATCATCTTCGATACCGGGATGCCGGTGGCGCGGCTGACCACTTCGGCGATTTCCTCTGCGCCCACCTGCGTGCGCAGCAGCTTGTTGGGCTGCTTCTGCTCGCTGGCCTCGGCATCGGTCGCCGCCTTGAGCTTGCCTTCCAGGCCGGGCAGCTTGCCGTACTGCAGCTCGGCGACCTTGTCGAGCTTGCCTTCGCGCTGCAGCCTCGAGATTTCCAGCTTGACCTTCTCGATCTCTTCCTTCAGCGCGGCCGTGCCCTGCGCGGCGCCCTTCTCGGCCTTCCAGATTTCGTCGAGGTCGGCGTACTCCTTCTCCAGGCGCGCGATTTCCTGCTCGATCAGCTCCAGGCGCTTCATCGACGCTTCGTCGGTCTCTTTCTTGACCGCCTCGCGCTCGATCTTCAGCTGGATGGTGCGGCGCTCGAGCTTGTCCATCGACTCCGGCTTGGAATCGATTTCCATCTTGATGCGCGCGGCGGCCTCGTCGATCAGGTCGATCGCCTTGTCGGGCAGGAAGCGGTCGGTGATATAGCGATGCGACAGCTCCGCCGCGGCGACGATGGCCGGGTCGGTGATCTCGACGCCGTGGTGCAGCTCATACTTTTCCTGCAGGCCGCGCAGGATGGCAATGGTGGCCTCGACGCTCGGTTCATCCACCAGCACCTTCTGGAAGCGGCGCTCGAGTGCGGCGTCCTTCTCGATGTACTTGCGGTATTCATCCAGCGTGGTCGCGCCGATGCAGTGCAGCTCGCCGCGCGCGAGCGCCGGCTTGAGCATGTTGCCCGCATCGATTGCGCCCTCGGCCTTGCCGGCGCCGACCATGGTGTGGATCTCGTCGATGAAGACGATGGTCTGGCCTTCATCCTTGGCCACGTCGTTCAGCACGGCTTTCAGCCGCTCCTCGAACTCGCCGCGGTACTTGGCACCGGCCAGCAGGCCGGCCATGTCCAGCACCAGCACGCGCTTGTTCTTCAGGCTCTCGGGCACTTCGCCGTTGACGATGCGCTGCGCCAGGCCTTCGACGATGGCGGTCTTGCCGACGCCCGGCTCGCCGATCAGCACCGGGTTGTTCTTGGTGCGACGCTGCAGGATCTGGATGGCGCGGCGGATCTCGTCGTCGCGGCCGATCACGGGATCGAGCTTGCCGATGCGGGCGCGCTCGGTCAGGTCGATGGTGTACTTCTTGAGAGCCTCGCGCTGGCCTTCGGCCTCGGCGCTGTTGACCGAATCGCCGCCGCGCACGGCCTGGATGGCCGACTCGAGCGACTTGCGGTTCAGGCCGTTTTCACGCGCGATGCGGCCGGCGTCGCCCTTGTCGTCGGCGACGGCCAGCAGGAACAGCTCGCTGGCGATGAACTGGTCGCCACGCTTGATCGCTTCCTTCTCGGTGGCGTTGAGCAGGTTCACCAGCTCGCGCCCGATCTGGACCTCGCTGGTGCCCTGCACTTGCGGCAGGCGCTTGATGGCGGCGTCCAGCGCCGTCTGCAGGCCCTGCACGTTGGCGCCGGCGCGCGCCAGCAGCGCCTTGGCGGCGCCGTCGTCCTGCGCCAGCAGGGCGCGCAGCACGTGCTGCGGATCGATGTACTGGTTGTCGTTGGCCAGCGCCAGGCTTTGCGCATCAGCCAGCGCTTCCTGGAACCGGGTGGTCAGCTTGTCAAGACGCATAAGGATTCCCTCTCTCGGATAGGTCGTGTCCTGATGCGGGGGCGCTGGCGCCGGCCGTGGTTGCCGGCGCGCCCGTATGCCCTGCCGGACACTGGTCATACCGAAAGATAAGGCTTTGCCGTGACATTTCAAGGCCGCATTCTGTGCGGCGTTGCGATGTCGGGCGCCAGGCAGCGCGGGAGCCCGCCGGCGGCAAGTGATGCCCGCGATACGCGCCCAGTCTACGCGGCGTGCTCGGCGCCCTTGTCGGCCAGGTTGCGCACCAGCACCAGCGACTCGCCCTGCACCACCACCTTGCCGTCCGCGCCAGTGACCTCGCTGGCCAGGTTGACCAGATCCTTGTCGGCGCGCAGCCGCACGATCCGCACGCGCGCCGTCAGCGGCTCATCCAGCCGGGCCGGCGCGGCCAGCCGCAGCGACTGCTTCATCCAGCCGGTGCCGCGCCCCGGCAGCCGGGTGCCGAGCAGGTCCGAGAACATGCCGGCCAGCAACGGCAACGGCACCACCGGGCCGGCGAAGCCCCGTGCGCGGGCGAAGCCGGCATCGGCGTGGAACGGGTTGGCATCGCCGGTGAGCGCGATGTACTCGTCGAGGTCCGCCGAGGTGAAAGTCCGCACTGCTGCCGCTTGCTGGCCCGGACGCAGGCCGTACAGGGCCGCGTCGCCGTCCTGCGCAGCCGCGTCCGCTCCGGCTGGCAGGCTGCCCAGTGCGGCCGGACTCGCGACCGCCAGCCAGCGCGATTCGCCGGCGGCGGTCACCCGCGCCGGCTGGCCAGGCCCGGCCGCACTCACGGTAGTGGCAAAGGCAGCCAGCCCTGCGGGCACCGGCTGCGCAGACAGTGCAAACCGCACGGCATCGCCAACGAACGCCGGTGCCGGAAACATCAGCGTCTGCGCGACCGGCAAGGCCGGTTCCCGCAGCTGCCGCGCGGTATGCGCGCACAGCAGCGAGAACAGGAACATGCCGTGCGCCACCGTGGCACCGAAATGCGTGCCACGGGCAAAGGCCGGATCGCAGTGGATCGGGTTATCGTCGCGCGACAGCGCGGCGAAGCGGTCGAAATCGCGCTGCGACAGCACGCGCGGCGGGTCGTCGTGCATCAGTCGGGCACCTGTACGGTATTGGCGTTGACGGTGATGGCGTTGCCGGGCGCCGGCGTGGCGGCGATCGGCGGCACGTTGGACGGCAGCAGCGTCGGCGCCGGGGTGTTGAGGGTGCCTCCACGTGGCGTGGTGCGCACCACCTGCGACGGCGGCAGCGCCTTGCCGGTGGTCAGGTTGTCGTAGACCGCATCCAGCGCCCGGTTCAGGTAGACGTGCAGCGGCACGTAGCGGTTGCTG
>DATKFT010000172.1:0-1796 GCA_035544335.1 Pseudorhodoferax sp. | reverse complement strand
CAGCGCGTACGGGAACCACTGCGACACGTCGATGCCGTAGAACTTCTGCCCTTCCACGGTGTAGTGCGCGGTGAAGCCGCCCAGGAACACCTGGAACACGAACAGCGCCACCACCAGGAACAGGTATTTGCCGAGCGCGCGTTGCGACGGGGTCAGCGCCACGGACAGCAGCGGGTCGCGCGCCGGCGCCTGCGGCGGCGTCTCTTCCTTGCCGCGCAGGAAGGCCCACGCCCATACCAGGAAGCCGACGCCGGCCAGCAGCACCACCACGCTGATCACCGACCACACCACGTTTTCGCTGGTGGGCTGGTTGCCGATCAGCGGCTCGTGCGGCCAGTTGTTGGTGTAGGTGGCCTCGTGCCCGGGGCGCGCGGTCGATGCGGCCCACGCGGTCCAGAAGAAGAAATGCGTCAGCTGCTGGCGGCGTTGCGCGCTCGGCAGCGTGTTCTCCTTCATCGCATAGTGCTCGCGCGTGGCGTGCAGCGCCGGCGCGTCGGAAAAGAGCTGGTCGTAGTAGGCGGCGGTGTCGGCGATGGCCTGCGCGCGACGCTTCGACACGGTCAGCACGTTGCTGGCCGGATCGGTGGCATTGCCGCGGTACTCGCTGCGCAGTTGCTCGCGCAAGGCGGCCTGCGCCGGCGCGTCGAGCTGCGCGAACGCACGGCCGTAGCCGTCGCGCGCGGCCAGGTCGAGCCACGCGGTCAGTTCGCGGTGCAGCCAGTCGGCGGTCCAGTCCGGCGCCTGGTAGGCGCCATGGCCCCAGATCGAGCCGAGCTGCATGCCGCCGACGGACTGCCATGCGGTCTGCCCGTCGAGGATGTCGTCGCCGCTGAACAGCGTGCCGCCCTCGGCCGTGACCACCTTGGCCGGGATCGGCGGGGCCTGCCGGTACACCTCGACGCCGTAGTAGCCGAGCAGGGAGAACGTGACCGCCAGCACGGCGATCAGCAAAAACCAGAGTTTGCGGTAGGGACCCATGATGCGAAGTGGTTGAGGGTGGTGTCGGGCTCAGGCGTGCGCCGAGCAGCCGCAGCCGCTGGCCTGCGTGGGCGTGGTGGCGGGCGCGGTGGCGGGCGCGGTGGCGGAAGCGCTGGCCGTGGCGGTTTCGAACAGCACGTTGTTTTCCAGATGGATGTGTTCCATCAGGTCTTCGCGCAGCGTGCGCAGGCCCAGGTAGAGCGCGCGCCAGGTATTGCAGGCCGCGCGCGGCAGCGTGATGTCGTGGGTCAGGTCGGCCAGCCGCTGCAGGGCCACGCCGTGGTCGTCATGCTCGGCGCGCATCACCGCGATCGGGCGGCTCGCGGCGGCATGCAAGCCGCGCAGCAGCATCGGGAACAGCACCTGCTCTTCCTTCTGCATGTGCGATTCCAGCTCGCCCAGCATCTCGGCCAGGTGGTCGGCCAGGCCGAGCGGGCAGTCGGGCCGGTCGCCGTGGACCTGCTCGACGCGCCGCGCCAGGCGGATCAGCTCGGGCAGCTGCTCGCGATGGCGCGCGTGGAAGCGCGTGAGGATGTGGTCGATCAGCACCGCCGGCGCGGCCGTGTTCCAGTCCTGCGCCAGCGGGCCGGCTTCATCCTGCAGGGCTTGCAGCTGAGCGGCGATGGCGGCGACGGCCACGGCATCGAGCCCTTTCTGCTGCGCGGCGTCGCGCAGGGTCTGCTTGCCGCCGCAGCAGAAGTCCAGCCCGTGGTCGTGGAAGATGCGGGTGGCACCGGGAATCAGGCGGGCCAGCTGGCCCAGCGAATGGTCTTGCAGCGTCATGGCGGTTTCTCCGTGTGGATGTGATGACCGCATGA